>JAHIOK010000067.1 GCA_018895315.1 Actinomycetota bacterium
GACGCACGGTGTTCCAGCCCATGTGCGGAAGAACGGGCGCGTCGAGCTCGGTGACGACTCCCGGCCACTCCCCCAGTCCTTCGGTATCGATGCCCCGTTCGACTCCGCGGCCGAAGAGCACCTGCATGCCGACGCAGATGCCGAGCACGGGGCGGCCCCCGGCCAGGCGACGCCCGATCAGCTCGTCTGCGCGCGCGGACCGAAGGGAGTCCATCACGGCGCGGAATGCACCGACGCCGGGCACCACCAGGCCATCGGCCTCGAGTGCCAGCGCCCGGTCGGAAGTGAGTCGCGCGTCGGCACCCGCTGCCGCCAGGGCCTTCACGGCGCTGTGCACATTGCCCGAGCCGTAGTCCAGGACCGCGACGAGGGGTCTGCTGGTCACAGAGCGCCCTTCGTGCTCGGGATGCCGGAAACCAGCGGGTCGAAGGATTTGGCCTGGCGGAACGCGCGCGCGAACGCCTTGTATTCCGCTTCAGCGATGTGGTGCGGGTCGCGACCGGCGAGCACGCGGATGTGCGTCGTGAGGCCGGCGTGGAAAGAGATCGCCTCGAAGGAGTGACGCACCAGAGAACCGGTGAAGTGACCGCCGATGAGGTGGAACTCGAAGCCGGCGGGCTCACCGTCGTGGACGAGGTAGGGCCGGCCGCTGATGTCGACGACGGCCTGCGCGAGGGCATCGTCGAGGGGAACGAGCGCGTCGCCGTACCGGGAGATGCCGCTCTTGTCGCCGAGCGCTTCGCTGATCGCCTTGCCGAGCACGATGGAGACGTCTTCGACCGTGTGGTGCGCGTCGATGTCGGTGTCGCCCGAGGCGCGCACCGTGAGGTCTGTCAGCGAGTGCTTCGCGAAGGCCGTGAGCATGTGGTCGAAGAACGGGACTGTCGTATCGATGCGGCTCGTCCCCGTGCCATCCAGGTTCAGGTCGATCTCGACCGTGGATTCACTGGTCGCGCGTCGCAGGGACGCCGTGCGGGACGGGGCGCTCGTCATGAGGCCGAGTCTAGCGAGGCGAGTGCGTCGAGGAACGCGGTGGTCTCTTCCTCGGTGCCCGCCGTCACCCGCAGGTGATGCGGAATCCCGACGTCTCGGATCAGCACGCCGCGGTCGTACAACGCCTGCCACGTGTCGGCCGGATCGTCGACACCGCCGAACAGCACGAAGTTGGTCCACGACTCGTGCGGGGTGTAGCCCAGGGCTTCGACGGTCGCCGACATGCGATCGCGCTGACCGACGATCTCGTCGACCATGCCGAGCATCGTCTCGGCGTGGACGAGCGCAGCGGATGCCGCGGCCTGGGTGAGCGCGCTGAGGTGATAGGGCAGCCGCACGAGCCTCAGCGCGTCGATCAGGGCAGCATCGGCGGCAAGGTACCCCACCCGCGCGCCGGCGAACGCGAACGCCTTGCTCATCGTGCGCGACACGACCAGTCGCTCCCGACCGGGCAGCAGCGTCAGTGCGGACCGCTCTTCGCGCGGCGCGAACTCCCAATACGCTTCGTCGACGATGACGACGCCGTCCGTGGCGTCATAGACCGCCTCGATCACGTCGAGCGGCATCGGAGTGCCGGTCGGGTTGTTCGGTGAGCAGAGGAAGACGACATCCGCTTCGGCATCGGCGACCTGCTCCGAAGCGCTTTCGGGCGTCACCGAATAGTCGTGTGACCGCGTGCCCGCGACCCAGCGCGCACCCGTCCCTCGCGTGATGAGCGGATACATGGAGTAGGTGGGGGCGAAGCCGAAAGCAGAACGCCCCGGGCCTGCGAACGCCTGCAGCAAGTGCTGCAGGACCTCGTTCGAACCGTTGCCGGCCCAGATCTGTTCGCGGGTCAGACCGTGGCCGAGATAGTCAGCGAATCCCTCGCGCAGCGCCGTGAACTCTCGGTCGGGATAGCGGTTGACATCGCGCAAGGCGAGCGCAATGGCATCCAGAATGTCGTCCGCAACTTCTTGGGGCACCGCGTGGGTGTTCTCATTCACATTGAGAGCCACGGGCAGTGGAGCCTGCGGAGCGCCGTACGGCGTCATTCCACGCAGGTCTTCACGAATCGGCAGGTGTTCGAGAGCGCTCACCCCTCCCATTCTACGGGCGACCACCACGGTGATC
>JAHIOK010000068.1 GCA_018895315.1 Actinomycetota bacterium
CGCGCTGCTGCTCGGCTTCTTCATCACCGGAGCCGCCGGCGCGGCCGCCACCTGGCTCGTTTTCGGGGTCATCGCGGTGGTGCTCGTGCTCGGATGGACGGTGCTGCACGTGCGCTCGTCCCCCTCTTGACGCCACACGAATGGCAAGGGATGGTGGAGGGGGAGGGAAGATCCGCCATGTGGAAGCTGTTTCGCTCACGGTCGGGCAAGAAGAAGGCGCCGTACATTCCGCCCGAGGGCAGGTTCACCGGGAGTGTGATGACGCAGCTCCCCGGCGTGCGCGGGCCTTCGCTCTGGAGCGGACGCGTCGGAGGGCTGGCGGATGTCATCCAGCCGGCGAACCTCTCGGGCAACTTCCACCCGAAATACGACAAGCCGGACGACCCGGCCTCCCGCTAGGGCCCCCCGACCGCGCCCGGTAACGTTACGGACGTGAGCGAAGCCCCCGAATCCCAGATCGTTGCGCGGGTCGAGCACGGGGTCGGGCACCTGACCCTCGACCGGCCGCGTGCGATCAACGCGCTGAACCTCGGCATGATCCGCGATCTGACCAGCGCGCTCGACGCGTGGGTGCGCAGTCCCGAGGTCGATCTCGTGGTTCTCGATGGCGCGGGAGATCGCGGCTTCTGCGCGGGCGGAGACGTCCGGGGCCTCTACGACCAGATCGTGGGCGGCGATCCCGACGCGACCGGCACGTTCTTCCGCGCCGAGTACGCCCTCAACGCCCGTCTCTCGGAATACCCGCTGCCGCTGGTGGCCTTGGCCGACGGCATCACGATGGGCGGTGGCATCGGCCTGGCCGGACACGCCGCGATCCGCGTCGTCACCGAACGGTCGAAGCTGGCGATGCCCGAGACCCGCATCGGATTCACCCCCGATGTCGGCGGGACGTGGCTGCTCGGACGCGCTCCCGGCCGCATCGGCGAGTATCTAGGACTCACCGGCGGAGCGATGGATGCCGCGGACGCCATCTACGCGGGCTTCGCCGACCATCTGGTGCCGAGCGCGAGCCTCGACGGCCTGCGCGAGGCACTGGAGAGCCGGGCCGATCCTTCCAGTCCGTCCGAGATCGTGCTCCTGTTCGATGAGACCGCCGGAGCTTCCCGTCTCGAAGCCGCGCGGCCGTGGATCGACGATGCGTTCTCCGCCGACACGGTTGCCGAGATCGTCGCCCGCCTTCGGGCGCGGCCCGAGCCCGAGGCATCCGCCGCCGCCGACACGCTCGCCGAACTGGCGCCGACCGGTCTCGCGGTGACCCTCGAGGCCGTGCGTCGCGCCCGTGCGCTGCCCGATCTCCGGGCGGCACTCGCGCAGGAGTATGGACTCGTGCTGTGGTTCGCGGCCACCCAGCCCGACCTCGTCGAGGGCATCCGTGCGCAACTCGTCGACAAAGATCGCTCCCCGCGGTGGAACCCGGCGAGCATCGACGAGATCGATCCGGCTGTGGTGGCATCCGCCTTCGCGTTCGTTCCGGCTGTCCCTCTTTGGGCATGACGATGAACCCCGCGGTGAGCGCTCCGCCGTCGAAGCGGCGGCGGGGGTACTCGCTCGGCGTCGCGCTGGACTGGTTCTTCTTCGTCTTCGCCGGACTCGCCGCGATCTGGCTCGCGTATCTCAGCTTCGGCGAGACCTTCGCGCTCGGATGGTGGGGGATACTCGCGGCCATCGTGTTCTGGGTGATCCTCGCCTACCTCGTGCTGCCGCGGCTGCACCGCATCCTCACCACGATCTATGTGCCGGACTACTTCATCGGCCGCGCACGCACGAGCGACGGTCTGCTGGGCGATCCGGTCAACCTCGCGTTCCGTGGCACCGGTGCGCAGATCGAAGCGGCGATGGATGCCGCGGGCTGGACGCGCGCCGACCCCGTGACGTTCGCCTCGTCGTGGCGGATCGTGACCTCCACCCTCACCAAGCGCAGCTACCACGAGGCCCCGGTGAGCCCGCTGTTCCTCTTCGGCCGGCAGCAGGACTTCGCCTACCAGCAGGAGGTCGACGGCAATCCGGCCCAGCGTCATCACGTGCGTTTCTGGAGGTGCCCCGACGGCTGGCTGCTGCCGGGCGGAGGTCAGGCGGATTGGATGGCGGCGGGCACGTTCGACACGTCCGTCGGGCTCTCGCTCTTCACTCTGCAGATCACGCACCGCATCGACGCGCACACCGACATCGAGCGCGATCACATCGTCACGACGGTGTCGGCGGCCGACGAGCGGGTCGCGGTGACCATCATCGAGGACTTCTCGACCGGATATCACGCGCGCAATGGCGGGGGCGACAGCATCCGCACCGACGGTGATCTGCCCGTCGTCGATGTGCGGGCGGTGCTCGCATGACGGACACGGGCATCGGAGCCGAACACCCGCAGGAGCGCAGGGGCGAAGAACGCCCGAAGACACCCGCCCGTGAGACGGTCGAGCGGTTCGTTGAGCCCACCCCGTACGACCCCGGAATGAAGCGTCCCTCGGCGGTCGTGGCGGGGGTGACCCTCGTGCTGCTGCGCGTGGTCGTCGGCGTGCTGTGGCTCGTCGACCTCGC
>JAHIOK010000069.1 GCA_018895315.1 Actinomycetota bacterium
CGCCGGCAAGCGCGCCTGGTACGGCACCTTCCCGCAGCTGGGGGCTCCGCTCGGCTTCATCATCGCCAACACGGTGTTTCTCCTCATCAACTTCGCACTCCCCCACCCGGACGGCGGCGCCCAGCGTTCTGCCGAATTTCTCGCATGGGGATGGCGCGTGCCGTTCCTGTTTTCGGCGGTCATGGTCATCATCGGCCTCTGGGTGCGTCTACGCCTGGTCGAATCGCAGACCTTCGCGAAGGCCGAGGAGAAGGGCGCGATCCGCAAGTTCCCGCTGGCTGTCGTCATCCGTCACCACTGGAAACACCTCATCCTCGGTACCTTCATCATGCTGGCGACCTATGTGCTGTTCTACTTGATGACGAACTTCACACTGTCGTACGGCACGAAGGCCGCATCGCTGGATGCCGCCTCCGCCGCCGCGCAGAAGGCCGCTGAGGCCGCGGGCAAGACTTTCGACCCCGCCGGCTTCGCCGCACAGTTCTACCCGGGACTCGGCTTCGGCTACACCGACTTCGTCCTGATGCAGATCATCGGCGTGGTGTTCTTCGGCATCTTCACGATGCTGTCCGGCCCGATCGCCGACGCCATCGGGCGTCGCAAGCTGCTGATCTGGGTGACATCACTGATCATCGTGTTCGGGCTCACCTTCAACGTCTTCCTCATGCCGCAGGCCGATCCGAAGTTCACCGGAGCGCTCGTTCAGGCCTTCCTCGTGTTCGGATTCATGCTGATGGGCGCGACCTTCGGCCCGATGGGTGCGGTGCTGCCGGAGCTCTTCCCGACGAACGTGCGCTACTCGGGCTCGGCGATCGCCTACAACGTCTCCTCGATCCTGGGAGCCGCCCTCGCGCCGATCGTCGCCGTCGCACTCTGGGCAGCGACCGGCGGCAGCCCCTGGCTCGTCGGCGTCTACCTTTCGGTCATGGGCGTGCTCACCCTGATCGCGGTCTTGCTCTCGAAGGAGACGAAGGACATCGACTACGACGGCGACCTCGGAGTCGGAGTCACCGGATCGCTCTGATTCGTCGCCTGATTCGATCCCGGGATTGATTCCTCCCGGTGGGGCGGGAATCGCTCGCCCCAGGGGGAAGACGGCGTCCCGGGATCGATAGTCTCGCGACCCCCATCGTGGCCGCGAAGGCAGGCGGGTCGGCGGGGTAGGTCCATCCCGGGAGCGATTCGCCCCCGTGGGACGGGAATTTCACGTCCCGCGGGGACCCGAGGCGTCCCGGGACGGATGATGCCAACACGGAGGGTTTCCGTGCTGCCCCGGTCAGCGGAGCGCGACGATGTCGGGGCCTCTCGCGGTTACACCCCCGAGTCGGATGTCCCGCCTCGAGGTGCGGGTTCGGGCGTCGGCGCGGGGCCGTCGCCGTGGTTGCTCCACAGGTTGATCGCCGATCGTGGCACGGGGCCCACCATGTCGACCCGCCACACCACATCGACCGGCGCGCTGCCCGTGTCGCGGAACGGCGCAATCTTCACCTGATCGCTCGGGCGGAAAGACAAATGGGACTCGAGGCGCCCCGGCAGGACGAGATAGCTCGTCACCCGCTCGTGGTGACGCTCATGCACCTGCAGTTCGGCGAGGACGGTGGAGCTGAGCGGCGACACCGGGTCTCGGCGCCCGACGAGCGAGCCGAGGAGGAACTCGTCCCAGTCGAGATCGCCGCTTCCTCCTGAGAACGGATCCGCCGCGCGCACCAGCGACCGCAGCGGGTTGTCCTCCACGAGCTGCACACGCGGACGCCCGCCCTCGAGCTCGCTGCGCTGTCCGGCGCGAACCAGCGACTCGAGGCGTGGCCCGGCCACGCGGGTGAGGATCGATTCGTCGCCCATTGCGGCCAGCAGCATGCGGCGTGTGTGGTTCGACGAATGCGGGAGATCCTCGTCGAGGGCGGTGAGGCCGAAGGAGCCGCCCACCGAACCCCGAGCGCGAGCCACTTCGGCGACGAGCGCCTGGAACGCGTCGTGACGCCAGCCGCGCACGACGAGGTGGTCGGTCATGACACCGCGCAGCCGCGCCGTGGCGCCATGCTCCTCGTCCTTGATCGTCGCGATCTGCAGAGCGAAGGGCATCTTGACGCGCGCGACTTCATAGTTCTCGCGTTCCAGCCACGCCTCCGGCACATGCCAGGGGTGGTGCACGGCACGGGAGAGCAGTGTGAGCCAGTCGACGGTCTGGCGATGCAGCGAACCGAGCCGAGTGACCTCCTGCCGCGCATGCCGAGAGTTGCGGCCGAGCTGCTCGAGCCGTGCGTGCGCGAGATCGACCGTGCGCTGGAACCTCGACCACCCCGCGTGGTACACGACCAATGCCACCAGCGTCAGCAGGAGCACGGCGATCACGACGATGACGATGATCGTCCAGAGCACCTGGCGCCACCGCCCAGCGTCCACTGCGCCCAGCGCGCCCGCCGCTTCGCGGCCGGCCACCAGCACGAGGCCCAGCCAGAGCAGCGCGCCGACGGCCAGTGCGATGAGCCATCCGATCAGGATCGTGACGTGGAACCGCCGACGGAGCGTCACGAGCCGCCCGATCGCCGGAATACGGGTGCCGTCGATCTGCGCGGTGAGCTCCGCAGCGGATGCCTCACCCGCACGTCGTTCGTCGGACAGCCGGTGCAGCAGGCGCCAGATGAAGGACCGGTCCTGGGCGACGGCCCACGTGTCGTAGTGCTGCAACATGTCAGCGCGCACGGTCTCCTCGGCGGAGAATCGCTGGAATTCGGCATCCTTCGCTTCGAAGCGAGCGGTGACCTCGTTCAGACGCGCGCGCTCGGGTGTCATCGGCGGTGCCGCCGGCGGCGGAACATCCGCGAGCGCCGGATCCGCGTCGGGCGAGGGAATCGTGACGCCCGCGACGACGACACTCGCGCGCAGCGAAGTGACCTCGGAGTTCAGCCGGAACGCTTCGGCACCGGAGATCACCCGGCGGGCGGTGGCGTCGGCCACCGACTCCTCCAGTCGCGCCCGCGGTTGATCCAAGGCGAGGGCGTACCAGTCGACCCGTTCGGGGAAGTCCGCGGGGAGATGTTCGCGGGGCGCAGTCCACGGGTCACCGGGCAGCGCGAGAACGTCGGAGACCCGCCCGAAGATGGGAATGTTGCCTTCGACGGGTGCGAACCCGAGGTCGCTGAGATCGGCGCTACCGTCGAGCGAGCCGAACACGAGTTCCCGCAGGCGCGCCCACAGTTTCGGTGTCGTGCGGAGATGCGCGATGCTTGCCGGCGCGTGCACCTGCGCACGAGC
>JAHIOK010000070.1 GCA_018895315.1 Actinomycetota bacterium
AACGGTCTGCCCTGTCTGGGTAGGCCCCCAGACAGGAGAATTGTGGCAAACGCAAAACCACGCGTGCACGAAATCGCCGCCGAACTCGGCGTCGACAGCAAGGTCGCACTTGCGAAACTGAAGGAGCTCGGCGAATTCGTCAAGAGCCCCTCGTCCACCATTGAGCCCCCCGTGGCTCGCAAGCTGCGTGCGGCCCTCGAGGCCGAGGGCGCTTCGAAGCCGGCGGCACCCGCCGCGGCTCCGTCGAAGCCCGCCGGCGCCTCGTCGGCCCCGCGTCCCGGTGGCGCTCGCCCCGGACCCGCTCGTCCCGCAGCTCCCACCCCTGCTCCGGCTCCGGCAGCCCCTGCTCCCGCAGCTCCCGCAGCTCCGGCATCCCAGACCCCCGCAGCTCCGACTCCCGCCGCTCCCGCTCCCGCTGCTTCGGCACCGGCCGAGGGTGCGGCTCCGTCCGGAGATGCCCCGCAGGCTCCCCGCCCCGGTGGCGCGCCGCGTCCGGGCAACAACCCGTTCGCATCGGCGCAGGGCATGGGTCAGCGGCCCGCAGGCCCTCGCCCGGGCAACAACCCGTTCGCGTCGGCGCAGGGCATGGGTCAGCGGCCCGCTCCGAGCCCCGGCAACATCCCGCGTCCGCAGGCCCCGCGCCCCGGCGCCCCTCGTCCCGGTGCTCCGCGTCCGGGTGGTGCGGGTCGACCCGGTGGCGGCGGTCGTCCCGGCGCTCCCTTCCAGCAGCGTCCCGGCGGCCCCGGTCGTCCCGGCGGTGCCGGTGGCTTCCAGCGCCCCGGTGGCGCACCCGGTGGCGCACCGGCCGGTGGTTTCGCCGGTCGGCCCGCCGGTGGTGGCGGTCGTGGTCGCGGCCCCGGCGGCGGTACCGCTGGTGCGTTCGGCAAGGGTGGCGGCAAGTCCAAGCAGCGCAAGTCGCGCAGGGCTAAGCGCCAGGAATTCGAGATGCGGGATGCCCCGGTCGTTGGTGGCGTCAAGGTCACGAAGGGCAACGGGCAGATCATCCGCATGCGCCGCGGCGCATCGATCTCCGACTTCGCCGACAAGATCGAGTCGATCACGGGCTACACCGTTCAGCCCGGCACACTCGTGACGATCCTCTTCAACCTCGGCGAGATGGCCACGGCCACAGAGTCGCTCGATGAGGCCACCTTCGAGGTGCTCGGTGCCGAGCTCGGCTACAAGATCCAGATGGTTTCGCCCGAGGACGAAGACAAGGAGCTCCTCGAGAGCTTCGGTCTCGACCTCGACGCCGAGCTGGAGGCCGAAGACGAAGCCGACCTCGAGATCCGGCCGCCGGTCGTCACCGTCATGGGTCACGTCGACCACGGTAAGACCCGACTTCTCGACGCGATCCGCCAGACCAACGTCGTCGCCGGTGAAGCCGGTGGCATCACGCAGCACATCGGTGCGTACCAGGTCTGGACCGAGCACGAGGGCATCGAGCGCGCCATCACCTTCATCGACACCCCGGGCCACGAGGCGTTCACCGCCATGCGTGCCCGTGGTGCCCAGGTCACCGACCTCGCGATCCTGGTGGTCGCCGCCGACGACGGCATCATGCCGCAGACGGTCGAGGCGCTCAACCACGCTCAGGCCGCCGGTGTGCCGATCGTGGTCGCGGTGAACAAGGTCGACAAGCCCGACGCCAACCCGGCCAAGGTTCGTCAGCAGCTCACCGAGTACGGACTCGTCGCCGAAGAGTACGGCGGAGACGTGATCTTCGTCGATGTCTCAGCGCGTGCCGGCACAAACATCCAGGAACTGCTCGACGCGGTGCTGCTGACCGCCGATGCCGGGCTCGACCTCACGGCCAACCCGAACAAGGCCGCGCGCGGTGTCGCGATCGAGGCGAAGCTCGACAAGGGCCGCGGATCGGTGGCCACCGTGCTCATCCAGTCCGGAACGCTCCGGGTCGGTGACGCGATCGTCGCAGGAACCGCCTATGGACGCGTGCGTGCCATGGCCGACGAGAACGGCGACCCCGTGCTCGAGGCCTACCCGTCGCGCCCCGTGCAGGTGCAGGGTCTGAACTCGGTGCCCCGCGCCGGCGACACCTTCATCGTCACCGAAGAAGACCGTCTGGCCCGTCAGATCGCTGAGAAGCGTGAAGCGGCCGAGCGCAACGCTCAGCTGGCCAAGGCCCGCAAGCGCATCTCGCTCGAGGACTTCACCCGCGCTCTCCAGGAGGGCAAGGTCGAGTCGCTCAACCTCATCATCAAGGGCGACGTGTCGGGTGCTGTCGAGGCGCTCGAAGAATCGCTCCTCAAGATCGAGGTCGACGATTCGGTGCAGCTGCGCATCATCCACCGCGGTGTCGGTGCGGTGACGGAGTCCGACGTGAACCTCGCGACGATCGACAACGCGATCGTCATCGGGTTCAACGTGCGCCCCGATGCGAAGGCCCGCGAGCGGGCGTCGCGCGAAGGTGTCGACATCCGCTTCTACTCGGTCATCTACAACGCGATCGACGACGTGGAACAGTCCCTCAAGGGCCTGCTCAAGCCGGAGTTCGAAGAAGTGCAGTCGGGTGTCGCCGAGATCCGCGAGGTGTTCCGCTCCTCGAAGTTCGGCAACATCGCCGGTGTCATCGTGCGCTCCGGCACCATCACCCGCAACGCCAAGGCGCGCGTCATCCGCGACGGTGTCGTGGTGGCCGATGGGCTTGCGATCGAATCGCTGCGTCGCTTCAAAGATGACGTCACCGAGGTGCGTACGGACTTCGAGGCCGGTATCGGTCTCGGCAAGTTCAACGACATCCAGATCGGCGACGAGATCGAGACGACCGAACTGATCGAGAAGCCGCGCGGCTGATCCGTTCGCAGAATACGATTCAGGATGCCCCGCCCCACCGGGGCGGGGCATCCTGGCTTTGTACCGGCTCATAGGGTGCACGCGCACACGGGCTCAGAGGGAGAGATGACATGGCAGGCGAACGACAGGCTCGAGTAGCCGACCGCATCCGAGTGGTGCTCGCGGAGCGCCTCGAGAAAGGGCTGCGCGACCCACGGCTCGGTTTCGTGACGATCACCGACGTCAAAGTGACCGGTGACCTGCAGCACGCGTCGGTGTTCTACACCGTCATGGGGGATGAAGCCCTGCGGGCAGACACGGCGGCCGCCCTCAAGTCGGCGACCGGCTTGCTGCGCACAGAGGTGGGAAAGAACCTCAACACCCGGCTCACGCCGTCGCTGGAGTTCTTCCTGGACGCGATTCCTGAGAACGCCGACCACATCGCGGCGCTTCTGCGGGAGGCGCGCGAGCGCGACGAGGCCGTTGCGGCGCTCGCCGCATCCGGAGCATACGCCGGCGACGCCGATCCCTACGTCAAGCCCCGCGCGGAGGCTGAGGACGACGCGTCGACGGCGGAGGAAGAGACGGGGCCCGCTGACGAGGCAGACTCCCCGCACTGATCCGTGAGGTCGCCAGTGGTGGGCGCTCGTCGCTCAGCTAGCCTGTGGTCTCCGAGGAAAGGATGATCTGTGGCTCGATTGACCGCCGTGGCTCTGGCCTCAGGCGCTCTGTTGCTCGCGGTGCAGCTGGCGGGCTGCTCGGCCTCTGCCCCCGCTGAATCGGGGGCTACTTCGCAGGTTCCGCTGACATCTGATCCTTCGACGTCGGCGTCACCCTCGGATTCCGATCCGCAAATCATCTCCACGACCGGTATCGGTGCACTTCGGCGGGGAGGCTCCTTCTCGGAAGCAGAACGGCAACTCGGCGGATCAACGGCAGATGAGCGGTGCCCACGGGTCCTCAGTCAGCGGACCGACTTCGCCACCTGGGTCATCGGGACACAAGATGCGAACGCCGCAGGCAACGCCATCGATCTTCTGGCGATCGACAGCTTCGGATTCGATTCAGATTCCCGAGCGGCGCCGCGCACGAGCAAGGGGATAGGCCTCGGCTCGACGATAGAGGAGATTCGCGCTGCCTATCCGTTCGCGATAGACATCGAACCACGCCACGCGGATGCGGCCATCAGATACACGGATTCCGCCGGGTCGATGATCTTCGCGCTGAGGGACGGACGTGTGCAGGGGATCACGGTGCTCGCAGCAGACGCACATTATCCCTGGGAATACTGCGGATAGTGGTCAGGCGTCGGGGAGGCGGAGCATTCCGTCGGATGCCTCGGCGAGTCCGTCGGCGATGAGTGAGTCGATCGCCCGATCCCGCTGGTGTGGGTCTGGCCAGTCGGCCATGACAGCGGTCAGCGTGACCGGCGCGGGCGCGGCATCCCGAAGCGTCCTGAGCACCGCACCCCTCGCTTGGCGGTCGCTGCCCTCGTAGCGTGCCTGACGGCGGCGGTCATCACCCGTGTCGGGATACCCGGCTGTGCGCCACGCGCACATATGCGCGACGGGGCATGCATCGCAGCGCGGCGCGCGCGCTGTGCACACCGTCGCGCCGAGCTCCATCGTCGCCGCGTTGACGATCGCCGCTGCGTCGTCGTCGAGGGGGAGGATCGCGGCCATCTGCTCGAGGTCACGGCGCGCCGGTGGTCCTGGCTGAGACCGCCCATCCAGCGCGCGCGCGAGTACCCGGCGCGTATTGGTGTCGACGACGGGATGCCGGTCGCCATACGCGAATACCGCCACAGCGCGGGCGGTGTAGTCGCCGATACCACTGAGCGCGAGGAGGGCATCGACATCGCGAGGCACTGCGCCGCGGTGGCGATCTCGGATCTCGACGGCCGCGCGATGCAGCCAGAGCGCCCGTCGGGGATACCCGAGATTCGCCCACTGTCGTACGGCCTCGGCTGGGGCATCCGCCGCCAGAGCCGACGGGGTCGGCCAGCGGCTCAGCCAGGTCTCGAGATGCGGGATGACGCGAGCTACCGGCGTCTGTTGCAGCATGAATTCGCTGACGAGCACGCCCCACGCCCCGAATCCGGGCCGGCGCCACGGGAGGTCGCGGGCGTTCAGCCGGTACCACGCGATCAGGTCGGTCGCGATGTCAGGCACCATCTCAGCCTAAGCAACTCCGAGCGGTCGCAGCACGGCATCTCGAAGTGCCGCCGAACCACAGTCGCTGTGCGAAACCACATCTGATGGTCGACACGATGTGTGGTCTCGGGCACGAGGTGTGGTTTCGCGGGCCGCTCACCGCGCCGGCCCGGGCACCCCCACCTCGCGCCGGCCCGGGCACCCCCACCTCGCGCCGGCCCGGGCACCCCCACCTCGCGCCGCCGCACTGGAGGAGATTGCACGACCGGAGGCGAGTGCCCCGGCTTGTCGGTCCTCCGGTACGGGAATCTCCTCCGGTGCGGAACCCC
>JAHIOK010000071.1 GCA_018895315.1 Actinomycetota bacterium
CAGGGCACAGCCGTCCTCCCCCACCTTGGCTGCAGCGGGCGTGTCGGCACAACCGTCCTTGTAGTCGGGCACACCGTCACTGTCGCCGTCCGGCGGGCAACCGTCGGGCTCCACCTCCACCCCCGCGGGGGTGTCCGCGCACTGGTCCTGGTAGTCGGCAACCCCATCCCCGTCCCCGTCCAGGGGGCAGCCCGCCGCATCGACCTGGGCTTCGCCAGGCGTGGCCGGGCACTGGTCCAAGTCGTCGGCCACCTTGTCGGCGTCGGCGTCGTGGCGCTCCAGCCAGCACGGCTCGGTCGTGACCAACAAGGCGTCCAGGGCCGGCTCGGCTGGCGGGAACGCCCCTCGGGGGGCATCCGCGGGCAGAGCGGCGGCGTAGCCGGGGAACGTGGTCTGGGCATCGAAGCGGAACGCGGTGTACAACAGGGCGATGATGCCGGCCCAGCCGACCACGAAGCTCCATGCCGCATGACGTATGCGCAGCGCCGGGATCAAGGCGACCATCGCGCCGAGCCCGAACTCCCACATACGTCCGAACGTGACGAAGTAGGCCGGCGCGGGGTTCGTCAGCGTGAAACCGACGCAGAAGACGAATGAGGCGATCGACACAGCGCCGAGTGCGGCGATGATGACGGTGCGGGTGCGCCCCCGCATCCACTTCACGGCGATCCATGCCGCCAACAGCATGATCAATGGCCACAGCACGTAGAACTGCTCTTCCAACGACAGCGACCAGTAGTGCTGGACGGTGGTGGGGTTGCCGGCGTGGTTGAGGTAGTCGGCGGAGTTGAAGGCGAGATACCAGTTCTCGACGTAGAACGTCGAGGCGATGATCTCCTTCACCTCGTTCGGCAACGCCGAGGTGGGCATCAGGTACGGCGACATCACTGCCAGCGCCGAGAACAGCAGCACGAGCAGGGAGGCCGGGAGCAGGCGACGCGCGCGGCGTGCCCAGAACTGACCGAGACGCACGGTGCCGGTGGCCTGAAGTTCGCGCATGAGGTGTCCTGTGATCAGGAACCCCGAGATGACGAAGAACACGTCCACCCCGACGTAGCCGCCCGACAGGCGCGCGGGCCAGAAGTGGTAGAGCACGACGAGCAGCACGGCGATCGCGCGGAGTCCCTGCACGTGCGGGATGAACCGCGACGGCTCGGCATGCTCGGGAGAGCGATTGGGCGGCTCTCGTCGCACGCGCGTGGCGGGGGCGCCGAGGTCTTGGGGCCCGAGGTCGTGATCGGCAGAAGGCACGAATCGACGGTATCTGCTGTGTGCGACAAATCGGGTATCCCACCCGCGCGGGGGCCGCTTAGCTCAGCCTCAGCTTGCTTGCGGAACAATTCTCGCTGAGTAGCGTTGGACTCGCACAGCGCACGAACTGTGCGATACGGAGGCGCGAACATGACCACTCAGAACATTTCCACCACGGTCGGAGACCCGACGGTAGTCGCGGCGACGGCTCAGTTCCTCTCCCCCGTGGTGCTCGGGCTGCAGGCCCTCACCATCAACGGCAAGCAGGCGCACTGGCACGTCCGCGGTGCCAACTTCGTCGGTGTCCACGAACTCTTCGACGCGATCGTCGATCACGCGGGCGGTTGGGCCGACACCGCCGCCGAGCGCATCGTCGCCCTCGGTCTCCCCGTCGACGCCCGCCTGGCGACCGTGGCGGCGAAGGCCGCTCCGACCGCGGTGCCCGCAGGATTCGCCCAGTCGATCGATATGGTGCGCGACGTGATCGCCGACATCGACGCCGTCATCGTCGACCTCCAGGCCGCCGTTGACGGCCTCGGTGAGATCGACCCGACGAGCCAGGATGTCGCGATCGAGATCCTCCGCGGCCTCGAGAAGGACCGCTGGTTCCTGGTGGCGCACGTCGCCGAGTAGACCGCACTTCGCTGTCGCACAGAACGCCCCCGGAGAAATCCGGGGGCGTTCTGTGCGTCGGGGGTCAGCGTTGGTGGGTCACACGGCCGCCGACAAGAGTCGCCGAGACCCGCATGTCACGGAGACCGGCGTCATCGGCGAGCCGCGGGTCGCTCTCGCAGAGCGCGAGGTCGGCGCGTGCGCCGGGTTCGATTCGCGCCGGTGCGGTGGAGCCACCGGCCGTGGAGGCGGCCAATGCCGTATCGAACGGGAGCGCCTGCGCCGGTTGCCAAGGCTCCCGAGCGTCCCTCGTGCGGAACACCGCGGCGGCGATCGCCGCCCAGGGGTCGAGCGGTGAGACCGGGGCATCCGACCCGAGCAGCAGGCGCGCACCGCTCTCGGCGAGTGCCCGCAGCGGATAGGGCTGGGCGGTCTGGGTCGCCCAGATCGTGTCGGTCATGTCGCGATCGTCGACAGCGTGCTCGGGCTGCACACTGGCTCCCACCCCCAGCCGGGCGAACCGGGGAATGTCGGCGTGCGCGACGAGTTGGGCGTGCTCGATCGTGCCCCACGCCTCGGTGAGCGCGAATGCGTCGAGGGCGTGGGAGTTCGCCACATCGCCGATCGCGTGTATCGCACAGCTGAGACCGGCGCCGGTGGCCTCGGTCATCAGCGCGACGAGCGCGGCGGGGTCCACTGTGAGCACGCCGTGGTTGTGCGGATCGTCCGGGTAAGCATGCGAACAGGCCGCGGTGCGCGTACCGAGCGATCCGTCGGTGATGACCTTCAGCGACCCCACTCGCGCGAGATCGGATGTCGCGCCCCGCGCGACGTCGCCGGTGCGCAGTCCCTCGGCCACGGCCCGAGGCAGGTCGGCCGGGTAGATGCCGAAGTCGTCTCGAAGGGTGTCGAACCCCGCAGTGACGCGCCGCGCCCAGGCTTCTTCGTTCCAGGACATGTCGAGGTCCACGAGTCCGACGATCCCCCGGGAGGCGGCATCCTGGGCCATTGCAGCGACCA
>JAHIOK010000072.1 GCA_018895315.1 Actinomycetota bacterium
ACTCCCAGCGTCAGCCGACGCTGGGAGAACTCGCCCTCCACTAAACCCGGGGCGATTCAAAGCGCGCGAAACTCGAGCGTGCCGCCCGGGGCTACCACCAACCCGACGGCACGCCATGCATCTTGTCATAATGGAAGAATCGTCTTTTCTTACTTGGCAGGTGGATCTGATTCGACCCATCTCTTTCCTAGAGTGAGACGGTGAAGTCACCCAACACGGCGCGTAGCGAGGTCCCGCCCGTGCGGAGCGGCCGCACGAGGTCGCCGCGATGACGCCGCCGGAGGGTGTTCGCGAGACGTTCTTCGTCTCGGACAGCACCGGGATCACGGCCGAAACCCTCGGCAGCGCGCTGCTCGCCAACTTCCCCGGCGTGACGTTCCGCCGGCACACCATTCCCTTCGTCGACACGCCCGAGGGCGCGCGACGCGTGGTCGCCGACATCCAACGTTCGAGCAGGGAAGGCGCCGATCCGATTGTCTTCACGACCGTCAAATCAGCCACGATCGTGCGCGAGCTCAGTCTGTCGGGTGCCGTCGTCATCGACCTGCTCGGCGGGCATCTGCGCGAACTCGAGGCAGCTCTCGGCAGCACGGCCTCAGAGCAACTCGGGCAATACCACGGCGTGGGTGACATCGAGCGGTACTTCGCCCGGATGCGGGCGGTCGAGTACGCGATCGAACACGATGACGGGCAGAGCATGCGGGCGCTCGACATCGCCGACGTCATCATCGTCGCTCCGTCGCGGTGCGGCAAGACGCCGACCACGATGTACCTTGCACTGCAGTACGGGCTCTTGGTCGCGAACTATCCGCTCACCGATGACGATTTTCCCTCCGACGGGCTGCCGAGCACGGTCGCACGGTTCGCCGCGAAGTGCTTCGGGCTGACGACGACGCCGCTGCGACTGAGCCAGGTGCGGCACGAGCGCCGCCCGAGTTCGACGTACTCGAGCCTCGCGCAGTGCACCCTCGAGCTGCGTCGTGCCGAAGATCTCTACCGCCGCAATCGTGTGCCGTTTCTCAACTCGTCCACGAAATCGGTGGAAGAGATGTCTGCCGTGATCATGCAGTCCATGCGACTGCGCGCCTGACCCCCCAACGCTCTGCTCAACACATCAGGAGACGCACAATGACGAACATCCTCTGGTTCACCGAGATCGGCATGGCCGACGTCGCCCAGGTCGGTGGAAAGAACGCCTCGCTCGGCGAGATGGTCTCGAACCTCTCTGGCGCGGGCGTCAGCGTTCCGGGTGGATTCGCGACGACCGCCGACGCCTACCGGGATTTCTTGGCGGCCGACGGGTTGTACGACCGCATTCGCACCATCGTCGAAGAACTGGACGTGACGGATGTCGCCGAACTCGCCAGAGTCGGTGCGAACGTGCGCGAATGGATCGAGCAGCAGCCGCTGCCCGCCCCGTTCGAGGCCGACATCCGTGGCGCGTACGCGCGACTGGTCGATGCCGACCCCCAGCCGGAGTCGGTCTCGTGGGCGGTGCGCTCCAGCGCGACGGCCGAGGATCTGCCCGACGCCTCGTTCGCGGGCCAGCAGGAGACGTTCCTGAACATCAGCGGCATCGAGAACATCCTCACCGCGGTGCGCAGCGTCTTCGCCTCGCTCTACAACGATCGCGCCATTGCGTACCGCGTGCATCACGGGTTCGACCATCACGATGTGGCGCTGTCGGCGGGAATTCAGCGGATGGTGCGATCGGATGTCGGAGCATCCGGTGTGATGTTCACGGTCGACACCGAGTCAGGATTCGACGGTGCCGTGTTCATCACGAGCTCCTACGGCCTCGGAGAAGCCGTCGTGCAGGGAGCGGTGAATCCCGACGAGTTCTACGCTCATAAGCCGGCCCTTCGTGCGGGGCGCCCCGCGATCCTGAAGCGTTCGGTCGGGGAGAAGGCCATCAAGATGGTCTACGCCGACGGCACTCATGCGGGCGGCAGCACGGTCTTCACCGATGTCGATGTCGCAGAGCGTGTGCATTTCAGCATCACAGATGCCGACGTCGAAGAGCTCGGCCGGCAGGCGCTGATCATCGAAGACCACTACGGGCGGCCGATGGACATCGAGTGGGGCAAGGACGGCGTCGACGGGAAGCTCTACATCCTGCAGGCCCGGCCCGAGACAGTCGTCTCGCGCGCGGATGGCAACGTGATGCGGCGATTCGTGCTCGAAGAGCATGGCGCGGTGATCGCGATCGGCCGCGCGATCGGGCAGAAGATCGGCGCCGGGCCTGTGCGCGTGATGACTTCGCTTGCCCAGATGGATCAGTTCCGCGCCGGCGACGTACTGGTTGCAGACATGACAGACCCCGACTGGGAGCCGATCATGAAACTCGCCTCGGCGATCGTGACCAACCGTGGCGGGCGCACCTGCCACGCGGCGATCATCGCCCGCGAGCTCGGCATTCCTGCGGTCGTCGGCACTGGCGATGCCACGATCGCGCTGCAGAATGGCCGGGAAGTGACCGTCTCATGCGCGGAGGGAGACGACGGCGTCGTCTACGAGGGAATACTCGCCTTCGAAGAGGTCGTCACTCGGTTGGACGAGATGCCCGAAAGCCCCACCAAGATCATGCTGAACGTCGGAACGCCCGACCAAGCGTTCGCCTTCTCGAAGCTCCCGAACAAGGGCGTCGGCCTTGCACGCCTCGAGTTCCTGATCAACCGGCAGATCGGCATCCATCCCCGTGCACTGCTCGAGATCGACACCCTCGCTCAGCCGCTCCGCGACGAAATACTGGAGCGGACCGCCGCCTACCCCTCGCCTCGCGAGTACTTCGTTCAGCGGGTGGTCGAAGGGGTGTCGATGATCGCCGCGGCGTTCGCTCCCGAGAAGGTGATCGTGCGGTTGTCGGACTTCAAGAGCAACGAGTACGCGAATCTGATCGGTGGGGAGCTGTACGAACCGCACGAGGAGAACCCGATGCTCGGCTACCGCGGCGCATCCCGCTACATCTCTCCCGACTTCCGCGCGTGCTTCGATATGGAATGCGAAGCCCTTCGATTCGTCCGTGACGAGATGGGCCTCACCAACGTCGAGATCATGGTGCCGTTCGTCCGCACTGTCGGCGAAGCCCGCGCGGTCATCGCGCTGCTCGCCGAGAACGGACTGCACCGCGGCGAAAACGGGCTGCGCGTCATCATGATGTGCGAACTGCCGTCCAACGCGGTGCTCGCCGATGAGTTCCTGGAGCACTTCGACGGATTCTCGATCGGATCCAACGACATGACCCAGCTCACCCTGGGGCTGGACCGCGACTCAGGCCTGGTCGCCGCGACGTTCGATGAGCGCGACCCGGCGGTGCTCAAGATGCTGTCGATGGCGATCACCGCCTGCCGCAAAGCCGACAAGTACATCGGCATCTGCGGGCAGGGTCCGAGCGATCACCCCGACCTCGCCGAATGGCTCGTCGAGCAGGGCATCGAGTCGATGTCGCTGAACCCCGACACCGTCGTGGAGACGTGGCTGCGACTCGCGAAGCTCAAGACTCCCGCGACCGTCTGAGACCGGCCGGCGCGGTCGTCAGCGGTCGACGGCGTTCTTCGGGAGGGCATCCCAGGTGATGTCGACGTTCTCGGGATGCGCCGGCGGCACTCGCGCCGGCAGCGTCATGCCGATGCGAGGCCAGTGGTCGCGGCGCACGACCGCACCGGTCTGCACGGTGATGCGGTCGACTCCCGGAGCCTCGATGACCACCTCGAGCCGGCACTCCTGGTAGCGGGCGCGCCCGACGGGGTCGGACACCGCGGTGATCAGCGCCGTGCCGATCACGGCGCCCGCCATGGGGTCGCCGGTGGCCTTCTCGAACCACGACGACGCGTCATCCACCCAGTTCATGGTCGAAGCCTACGCACCGGTGCGTCCTTCTCGAGAACGTCGTCGAGGTGAGG
>JAHIOK010000073.1 GCA_018895315.1 Actinomycetota bacterium
GAGCGGCGAGCGGCGGATGACCGCGGTGCCCTCCCCCAGGATGTCGAGGGGCTGGTCGGCCGTGATCCTCTCGGCGTTGTCGGCGTAGAACTCGGTGATGTCGGCCGCGAAGTCGACCTCCCCGAGCGCCGCTTCGAGCGGCTTGCCCATCTCGCGCACGATCAGCTCGGCGAGGTGGTCGCGTCGCTCGCGGTGCAGCTCGGCCGCGCGGCGGACGAGCGCCGCGCGCTCGGAGACCGGCGTCTTCCCCCAGATCAGGTACGCGTCGTGCGCGGCCGCGACGGCCTCATCGGTCTGCGCGTCGGTGAAGGTGTCATAGGTCGCAAGGGTCTCGCCGGTGGCGGGGTTGACGACGGCATAGTCGGTCATGCGTGCTCCGTTCCTCCTCGCCTGCGGCGAGAGAAAGTTAGTCGACGGGGATCAGGGTGTACTTGGTCGAGAGGTATTCGTGGATGCCCTCGAGGCCGCCTTCGCGACCGATGCCGGACTGCTTGACGCCACCGAACGGTGCGGCGGCGTTCGAGACGACGCCGACGTTCAATCCCATCATCCCGGTGTCGAGCCGGTCGATCATGCGGTGACCGCGCGCGAGATCCTGGGTGAACACGTATGACACGAGCCCGTACTCGGTGTCGTTGGCGAGCCGCACGGCTTCGTCCTCGTCGGCGAACGTCGCGATCGCGAGCACCGGCCCGAAGATCTCTTCGCGCAGGATGTCGCTGCCGGCTTGCACATCGGAGATCACGGTCGGCGCGAAGAATGTGCCGTCGCCGTCGATGGCACTGCCGCCGGTGCGGAGTGTCGCACCCCGCTCCACGGCATCCTGCACGAGCTCGGCGGCCTTCGCCACGGCCTTCTCGTCGATCAGAGGGCCGATCTGCACGCTGTCTTCGGTGCCTCGACCGACGTGCATCGCAGTGACGCGCTCAGTCACCCGACGTCCGAACTCATCGGCCACCGACTCGTGCACGATGAAGCGGTTCGCAGCGGTGCAGGCCTGACCGATGTTGCGGAACTTGGCCTGAATCGCTCCCTCGACTGCCTTATCGAGGTCAGCGTCGTCGAAGACGACGAACGGGGCGTTGCCGCCGAGCTCCATCGAGACCCGCAGCACGCCTTCGGCCGCCTGGGCGATGAGCTTGCGACCCACCGGCGTGGAGCCGGTGAATGAGAGCTTGCGCAGACGGGGATCGGCGATGATCGGAGCCGATACCGCACCCGATGTCGAGGTCGTGATGACGTTGACGACACCGGCGGGCAGGCCCGCCTCTTCGAGGATCTTCACGAAGAACAGCGTCGTCAGCGGCGTCAGTTCGGCCGGCTTGATCACGACCGTGCAACCCGCGGCGAGCGCGGGGGCGATCTTGCGCGTCGCCATGGCCAGGGGGAAGTTCCACGGCGTGATGAAGAACGACGGCCCGACCGGGCGCTGGGTGACGACCATCCGGCCGGTGCCCTCCGGGTTCAGCCCGTAGCGACCCGAGATGCGCACCGCCTCTTCACTGAACCAGCGCAGGAACTCGCCACCGTAGCCGACCTCTCCGCGCGACTCGGCGATGGGCTTACCCATCTCGAGGGTCATCAGCAGCGCGGCGTCTTCCTTGCGCTCCTGCAGGAGGTCGAACGCACGGCGCAGGATGTCGCTGCGTACCCGCGGAGGGGTCGCCGCCCATCCGGCCTGCGCCTCGGCCGCGGCATCCAGCGCGCGCATGCCATCGGCGGGCGACGCGTCGGCGATGGTGCGGATCACCGCGCCCGTCGAAGGGTCGCTCACCGTCAAGGTGCGGCCGCCTTCGGCGGCGACCCACTCCCCTCCGATGTACAGCGCGGCGGGGACGCTCTCGAGCAGGGTCTTCTCGCGTTCGGCGGTCATACTGTGTCCTTTCGACGGGCTGCTGCGCCGCGGCGCAGACTTGGGGGAGCATCGATCGAGAGCGTCTCGCCACGGAAGAAGGCGGGGCGGGCGATCGACTGCCAGATCATGATGATGACGCCGACCAGGATGATCGTCACGCCGAGCACGAATACCAGACCGACACCGAACAGCTCGGAGCCGCTGCCGTATTCGGGGTTCATGCTGTCGATCAGTGTGGTCACGAAGAGCACGGCGAGGATGACACCGCCGACGAGCGGGAACAGGAACGTGAAGAACACGTTGCGCACCGAGTCGAACCACTGCTTTCGGAAGTACCAGACGCACGCGAACGCGGTGAGCCCGTAGTAGAAGCAGATCATCATGCCGAGCGTGAGGATCGTATCGGAGAGCACGTTCGTGCTCACCACGCGCATCACCGCGTAGAACCCCGCGGCCACGATCGCGGAGACGATCGTGGCGTAGCCGGGGGTGAAGAAGCGCGGGCTGACCTTCGCGAACTTCTCGGGAAGGGCTCCGTAGTGCCCCATCGCGAGGAGGGTGCGAGCCGGACCGACGAACGTGGACTGGAGCGATGACGCCGAGCTGGTCAGCACCGCGAGCGAGACGAGGGCCGCCAGAGGCCCCAGGATCGGCCCGGCGAGCGCGAAGAACGCATTGTCCTGGATCGCGGGATTGCCGAGGCCGAACTCCCCGTCACCGGTGCCGGAGTACATGATCATCGCGACGGCAAGCAGCAGGTACAGCGCGACGATCGTGACCACCGTGATGGTCGCGGCACGCCCGGGTGTCTTCTCGGGGTCTTTCGTCTCCTCATTCATCGTGAGGGTGACATCCCACCCCCAGAAGATGAAGATCGACAGCGACAGGCCCGCGGCGAACGCGCTGAACGAGGTCACCGCGAACGGATTGAACCACGACCAGTCGAACGGCGTCGCATCGAAGGCGTTGCCAGTGGCCACCTGCACGATCGCGGCGATCGAAAAGCCCACCAGCACGATCACCTGGAACGTGACGAGCACATATTGCAGCTTCTGGGTGGTCTGCATGTCGCGGTACGACACGAGAGTGGCGCCGAGGACGAACAGGAGACATACCGCGATGTTGATCGGGATGACGCTGGCGAGGTCGGCGATGTCGGGGTTGCCGCTGAGCTGCGAGATCAACAGGAACAGGAAGTCGACGGCGATGCCCGCGAGGTTGGAGAGCACGATGACGGTCGCCGCGATCAGCCCCCACCCCGCCATCCACCCGATCCAGGGGCCGAAGGCCCGCGACGCCCAGGTGAATGACGTACCCGAGTCTGGCATGCGGTTGTTGAGTTCGCGGTAGCCGAAGGCGACCAGCAGCATCGGGATGAACCCCACCAGGATGATGGCGGGCACCTGCACCCCCACAGCCCCCACGGTCGGGCCGATGGCCGCCGTGAACGTATAGGCCGGGGCGATGCACGAGATGCCGATGACGACGGCGCCGATCAGGCCGATCGTGCCGGCGCTGAGCCCCTTCTTGGAGAGGCCGCCGGTTTCTGTGGATACGGGAGACGAGCTCATCGTCGAGCTCCTTCCTGGGCGCGAGTGCGGGGCACGACGATCATCGGCACCGCGAGTTCATGGAGCATCTTGGCGGCCGTCGAGCCGAGGAAGAGTCGTCGAGGCTGTGCCAGGCGGCTCGATCCGACGACGGCGATCTCGCCGAGCTGCCAGTCCAGATGTGTGACGGCGTCTTCGATGCTCTCGCCCTCGGCGGTGACCGCCTCGGCGACAATCCCCTCGGGCAGCCCGTCGCGCGCCTGCGCGAGCACATCGACCGCGTGCGCTGCGCCGGCGATGCGGATCACACCGGTGTTGACGCTGGTGGGCAGATCGACCGAGACCAGCGACACGAGCCGCAGGGCGGAGTGCGTCGCTGCCGTCAGCGACACCGCCTCGTCCAGCAGTGCATCGGCACCCGGTCGCGTTCCGATGGCCGCGGTCACGCGGGTGACACCGAGCGACACCGGAAGCTCGCGCGCGCCCTCGGGAGCCAGAACCACCGGCACATCGGAGGTATGCAGCAGCTCGGCGGCAACGGTGCCGAGACGGTGGCGCCCTCGGGTGCCCCCGTTCGCGGCACCGATCACGATGTGGCTCGCGGCGATCTCATCGGCGTAGGCCAGCAGGCCCTCAGCGAAGGACTCGGCGTAGCGCACATGCGTGCGGTGCGTCACCTTGTCACCCAGCAGCGCAGCGGCCTCGGACAGCCACGTCGCCGCCTGCTCACGGAGCAGCCGGTCGTAGCCGGCATCCGACGGGGTGATGACGGAACGCTCGTCGGAGGGCAGCACGAGCACGATGTCGAGCTGTGCCCCGGATGCCGCGGCCAGCCGTGCGCCGAGTGTCACCGCATCGGCACCCGCCGCCGTCGCGGTGTACCCCGCGACGATGCGGCCCGTCATGCTCGGCCCGCCTCGACGATCTCGGCCGCAACGCGGTGTCCCATGCGGATCGCGCCGTCCACGTGCTGGTAGCCGGCTCCGGCCAGGTCACTGCACGCGAAGTGGATCGGCCCGACGGCCGTGCGCAGGTCGGCGCCGTACCGGTGCAGACCACCGAGGTCGAAGCTCGCGGCGTACGCACCGCGGGTCCACTCTTCGCTGCCCCAGTCGCTCTCGTAGTAGACCACCGGGTTCTTCGCCTCAGGACCGTAGTAGTGCGAGAGCGACTCGAGGATCTTCTCCTTGCGCTCCTCAGCCGACAACAGGAACACGTCATCGGCGTGCTGGTCGGAGACGAAGCCGACCAGGGTGCCACGCTCGTCGCCGTGGTTGGTGTTGTCATAGGCCTCGTGCGAGAGCTCGTACGGGCTGAACGCCGTGCCCGACAGCCCCTTCTCGCGCCAGAACGGGGTCTCGTAGACCGCATGCACCTTGATGACGAAGCCCATCGAGAGGTGCTGGTGCATCTGGTGTTGACGGCGCGGAAGCGGTGGAACGAACGAGATGCGGTTGTAGAGCACCGGAGCGAGAGCCACGATCACGTGGCGGGCCTTGACGGTCATACCGTCGGCGATCGCGGTGACGCCGGCATCGGAGTACTCCAGCGTGCGCACCGGCTGGCCCAGGAACACATCGTCACCGAGACGCTCGGCGAGGAGCAACGGAACCTGCTGCAGGCCGCCGACGACGCGCTTGTCGAGGATGAAATCGGCATCGACCAGGTGCGAGTAGCTGCCCGCCGATGCCGCCATCAGCAATGACTGAAGAAGGGAGAACGAGTGGGTCGGCTTGGTCAGCATGGCGGAGCCGGTCGCGAAGGCCAGGTTGAGAACGGCCTCGTCGTCGTCGGTCTGCGCGCGCAGCCAGGCGTCCCACGAGATGCGGTCCCATTCGGCGGCCTTCTCGTGAGCCCACGCGCGATCGGGGTCGATCTCGGCCACCATCGCGTCGAGGCGCTCGGTGATCTCGGCGATCACGCGCTCGGTCTCGGGTGAGACGGGGAACATCTCCCCGCGAAAACGGTGGGTGACTCCGTCGGGGCCGACGTAGACACTGTCTCCGTCGCGATAGCGGCTGTAGGTCTCGAGCCCGAGCTCGGCGACCGCGTCGATCAAGGCGTCCTGGTCGGGCGAAACCCACTGTCCGCCGATCTCGAGCGTCGCACCGTCGAT
The DNA here is from genome assembly GCA_018895315.1 of Actinomycetota bacterium. Classification (GTDB taxonomy): domain Bacteria; phylum Actinomycetota; class Actinomycetes; order Actinomycetales; family Microbacteriaceae; genus Microbacterium. The sequence continues at coordinate 5,522 of JAHIOK010000073.1, forward strand.
GACGTCGGTCCACAGGCGTCCGCCGACGCGGTCGCGCGCTTCGAGCACCGCCACCGACAGTCCGGCCTTGCGCAGGTCGTTGGCCGCCGTGAGGCCGGCGGCCCCGGCTCCGATGATGACGACGTCTCGCGTGATCTCAGTCATTCCTGGTGCTCCTTCGTTGGTGCAGGTACTCGGGTGGGCTCTGAAGAGGGGTTGCTAGCGGGCCGCGAGGGCCGCGGCGACGACGTCGAGGCCCTCGCGGAGCAGCTCGTCGGGGATGGACAGCGGCGGGAGGAAGCGGATGACGTTTCCATACGTGCCGCAGGTGAGGACGATGACTCCCTCGGCGATGCAGGCTCTTGCGACCGCGGCCGTGAGGGCGGCATCCGGTTCGTTCGTCTCGGGATCGACGAACTCCGCAGCCACCATCGCGCCACGACCACGGACATCGCCGATGCGCCCGTCGATGTTCTGCAGCGCGGTGAGGCGATCGATCAGGATGCGCCCGACCTGCTGTGCCCGCTCGATGAGACCGTCGTTCTCGAACACGTCGAGGGCCGCCAGCGCCGCGGCGCAGGCGAGCGGGTTGCCCCCGTAGGTGCCGCCGAGGCCGCCGGCGTGCGAAGCATCCATGATCTCGGCCCGGCCGGTGACGGCGGCGAGCGGCATGCCTCCGGCGATGCCCTTGGCAGCGGTGACGAGGTCGGGGACGATGTCGAACAGCTCGCTCGCGAACATCGCGCCGGTGCGGGCGAAGCCGGTCTGCACTTCGTCGGCGATGAATACGACGTCGTTCGCGCGGCACCACTCGACGACAGCCGGCAGGAAGCCGTCGGCGGGAACGATGAACCCGCCTTCGCCCTGGATGGGCTCGATGATGATCGCGGCGAGGTTGTCGGCGCCGATCTGCTTCTCGATCAGGGTGATGGCCCGCTTCGCGGCCTCCGCTCCGGAGAGCCCGTCGCGGAAGGGGTACGACATGGGAGCGCGGTAGATCTCGCCGGCGAACGGTCCGAAGCCGCTCTTGTAGGGCATGGCCTTCGCAGTCAGCGCCATCGTGAGGTTGGTGCGGCCGTGGTAGGCGTGATCGAACGCCACGACGGCCTGCTTCTTGGTGTACTTGCGGGCGATCTTGATCGCGTTCTCCACCGCCTCGGCGCCGGAGTTGAACAGAGCCGTCTTCTTGGCATGATCGCCGGGAGTGAGTCGGTTGAGGGTCTCGGCCACCGCGACATACGACTCGTAGGGCGAGACCATGAAGCAGGTGTGCACGAACTGCGCGGCCTGCGCCTGAATCGCTGCGACCACCTTGGGGTGCGCATTGCCGACGGTCGTGACGGCGATGCCCGAGCCGAGGTCGATGAGCGAGTTGCCGTCGGCGTCGACGACCACGCCGCCACCGGCGGCGACGGCCGCGATCGGCACGGTATGACCGACACCGGCGGGCACGGCTGCGGCCTTGCGATCGAGAAGCTCCTGCGAGCGGGGTCCGGGGATGGCGGTGACGACGCGGCGCTCCTGGAGAAGCGTGGGGCCGCCGACGGGAGTGAGGGTGTCGACGATGCTCATGGCGCGAGCGTAGGACGAGGGATGCGGCGCGCGCACTCTCCGCCATGTACATTGTTGCCATCATGGCCATACATCGCGTACAGCTTCGATCATGCCGGTAGCCGTCGTCGGGGCGCCGACACTGCGCGCGCTGCTGGGGCGCCCCGAACTCGGGCTGCGACTGGCCGGCGACGGGGCCGACCTCGACACCCACACGCTGGATCAGCCCGTGCGCTGGGTGCACAGCTCCGATCTCGCCGACCCGACGCCGTTCCTCGCCGATGACCTCGTTCTGCTGACCACGGGCACGCAGTTCTCCGGAGCCGACGACGCGTCCCCCGATTTCGAGGCCTACGTGCGGCGCCTGACAAGTCGCGGCGTGCTGGGACTCGGCTTCGGCACCGAAGTCGTACGCGACGGCGTCCCCACCGGACTCACGGAGGCCTGTCGTGCGCTGCAGATGCCGCTGTTCGAGGTGCCGTATCGCACACCGTTCATCGCGGTGGCACGTGCGAACGCCGAGGCCGTCGCCGCGCACGCCTATGCCCGGCGCACGTGGGCGTTGGACGCGCAGCGTGCGCTCGCTCTCGCGGCGCTGCGCCCCGATGGCCTGGGCGCTACGCTCGCCGAACTCGCCAGGCAGCTCAACACCTGGGTGGGGCTCTTCGACGCCTCCGGCACTCTGACGCGCGAACATCCGTCCGGCGGGCTGGATGCCGTGGGGCTCGGTCTCCTCGCCGATGAAGTGGGCGCGGTACTGCGACGAGGCGCTCGGGCCGCCTCATCGCTGCGCGTCGGACCCACACCCTTCACCCTTCAGACCCTGGGTCGCGGGGGCCACCTCCGCGGGGTGATCGCGCTGGCCGCAGGCGAGCTCGATCAGGAGAGCCGCGGGGTCGTGACCGCCGTCATCGCGATGGCAGGGCTCGCCCTCGAACAGAATCAGGGACTCGCACGGGCGCGCGCCGCACTGCGGGCAGGGCTCGTGCACTCGCTGCTGACCGACGACCCGGGGCTCGGTCATCGCATCGCCCGCGATCTCTGGGGCGGTCTGCCTGCCGAACCCCTGGTCGTGGCGGTGGCCGCGATGTCGGAGCAGCAGAGCGACGCCGTCACGGAGTGGCTCGAGCTTCGCGCCGCCGAGATCCGCGGCGATCTCGCCTTCGGGGGCGGGGACCACGGGCTGGTGCTCGCCGTTCCGGCCGCACACCACGACGTCCTCGAGGACCTCGCGACCCGGTTCGAGCTGCGCGTCGGCGTCTCCCTGCCTGCCGGGTACAGCGGATTCGCACGCGCCCATGGTCAGGCGCTCATCGCGCTCGGGTCGGGCTCGAAGACGGGCGCGGGTACGACGTCTGCCGGGGTCTCGCGATTCGGTGACGTGGCGGCATCCGGAGTGCTCGCAGCGATCGATTCGGATACCGCGCGCGCGGTCGCTGCCGCTGCCCTGGAACCCCTCATCCGACATGACGCGACAGAGGGCACCGCGCTGCTCGAGACCGCCCGCGCATGGCTGGAGCACGACGCCCGCATCGATGCCGCGGCGATCTCTCTCGGTGTCCACCGCCACACGGTGCGGGCTCGCATCGCGCAGGCCGAACGCCTCCTCGGCGTCGACTTGGGCTCGTTCGCCGCCCGCGCCGATCTGTGGGCGGCCCTTCGGATCGCGCAGTGACGCACCGCGCCATCACATCGGGTGCGACGCTCGGGTGTTCAGCGCTCCGAGGGCACACCCTCGCCGAGGTTGTCGGAGAGGATCTCCAGCACCTGAGCCCGCACTTCGCGCGCACGCTCGGGCAGTTCGTCGGCGACCGCCTCGACGAGGACTTCGGCGAAGACCGCGTGCGCCGCGCGCGACGTGTGCACCAGTTCGTCGCGGAATGATGCGCCGGCGGGCGCGATCACCAGGGCGAGAGCAGCCACATCGACCAAGGGGGACGACGCGAAAGACGTCACCGCGATGACTTCGGCTCCCCCGCTCAGAGCCGCGCCCGCCGCGCGCAGACTCGCCTCGTTGGCGCCCGAGCCGCTCACGACGATGCAGACGTCGGATGCCGACAGCTGACGTGCCGCGATCTGCTGGGCGATCGCATCGGCGACGATCTCGGCGGGTCGTCCCACCGCGGTCAACCGCATCGCCAGGTCGCTGGCCACGGGAGCCGAGAGGCCGTTGGCAACGACGAGGACTCTCCGGGCGTGCGCGATCGCGGTCACGGCGTGTGCAACGACCCGCTCGTCCATCAGCGCGGTCGCTGCCGGGAGCGACTGGGCGGCCCGATCGATCGCGGTGCGCATCCGCCCGAGCACGCTCGACCCGTGATCGGCCGAGCGATCGGTCTGTCCACCGAGTTCCGCCGCAAGTGCGACGCGGAGCTGCGGATACCCCCGGTAGCCGAAGGTCTGACACGCGCGCACCACCGAGGAACGCGCAACCCCTGCCCGGTCCGCGAGCTCCTGCGCGGTGAGCTCCACGACCACCTCGGGTTCACCGACGATGAGGTCGGCGACCCGGCGTTCGCTCGGCTGCAGGGTGTTGAGCATCGCCTGGATGCGCACCGTGGTGGGAGCGTCAGCCGACACGAGCGCCCTCCATGATTCTGCGCCGGATCGCACCGGAGACCGCGTCGATAGACATCGTGACGACGATGACCACGATCAGCAGCATCCCGACCGTCGACCACTCACGGTACTGGGTATACGAGGTGAGCATGTCGCCGATTCCGCCCACGCCGATCAGGCCGAGTACGGCGGATGCGCGCACATTGATCTCGAATCGGTAGAGCCAGAACGAGAGGAAGGTGGGGGTCGCCTGCGGCCAGATACCCCACCGCAGCACCTGCGCGGTGCTGCCGCCCGCCGCCCTGGCCGCCTCGACAGGCCCGGGTGGGACGGCCTCGACCGCTTCGTACCCCCACTTGCCCAGGGTTCCGACACCATTGACAGCGAGCGCGATCGCCCCGGTGAGCGGGGTGAGGCCCGTCACGGAGAGGATGATGATGGCGATGATCAGCTCGGGCACCGCTCGGATCACCGAGAAGACCAGCCTCAGCACGACCCGCACCGGTGCCGGCCCGAAACCCCGCGCGGCGGGCAGACTGAGAGGCGTGGCGATCACGATGCCGAGGATCGTGCCGACCCAGGCCATCTCGACGCTTCGCCAGGTCTGCCACAGCGCTTCGGGGAGCTTCGACCAGTTCGGTGACGCGAACATCAGCCACAGGTAGCGGACGATCTCTGCGGGAAGATCGAGCAATCGCGCCCAGGCGATGTCGACCGACCAGAACGCGGCGACGACCACGACGGTGACAGCCGTCCACAGCACGGCGCGCCACGGATGCCGTGGACGCTCGGGAAGCGGCGTGCGGCGGGCAGCGAGCAGGGTCATACGAGCCTCCGGCGGACGGCATCGCTCACGGTGTCGAGCACGACGACGATGATGAGGATCTCCATGATGATCAGCGAAAGCTGGTCGTAGCGATAGAACGCGCGCACGGCGTCGATGAGCAGGCCGATACCGCCCGCACCGACCAGCCCCAACACAGTGGAGGCGCGCACATTGAGCTCGAAGACGTACAGCGTCTGAGCGACGAAGGCGGGCCAGGCGTCGGGCAGCGCGAGCGAACGGTTGATCTGCGACTGCGTCGCTCCCGCCGCCCGCCCGGCCTCGACGGGTCCGACATCCATCGTGTCGATCGATTCGGACACGAGCTTGACGATGATCCCGACGTTGAAGAGCACGAGAGCGATCACCCCAGGAAGCGCACCGACTCCCACCATTGCCACGAGCACGGCGGCGTAGACGAGTTCGGGCACGGCGCGCACGATGTTCAGCAGGGTGCGCAGCGCACCGCGCGTGATGGCGTGGGGGTTGGTGGGGTGGGCAGCCCAGAGACTCAGCGGGAGCGAGATGATCGCGCCGACGACGGTGGCGATGACCGCCATCTGGAGGGTTTCGATGATCGGCGGGATCGTTCGGGGAAAGAACGACCAGTCCGGCTGAAGCAGCAGACCGATCCGGAGCGCCCCCTGCTGCCAGTTGCGAACGATCGCGGAGACATCGAGACCCACACCGATGACGGGGAGGCACATGACGGCCGTGATCGCGGCAATCACGGCCGCTACGGCCCACGGCTTCCACCGACCACCCGGCCTCGCAGGAAGCACGCGTGAGGTCGTGGCGGTGGTCATCGCGTCAGCCGATCGGCGGGAGTGATCGAGCGCCCGTAGATGCTCTCGAAGTCGGCATCCGTCGCATCGGCGGCGGTACCGTCGTAGACGATCTGGCCCTCGCGCATGCCGATCAGGCGATCGCCGTACTCGCGCGCGAGGTCGAGCAGGTGCAGGTTCACCAGCACCGTGATGCCCAGGTCTTCGTTGATGCGCCGAAGGTCGCCCATCACACCGTGCGCCGTGGGCGGATCGAGGCTCGCGACCGGCTCATCGGCGAGCACGATGCGCGGCTGCTGCGCCAGCGCACGGGCGATCGCCACGCGCTGCTGCTGTCCACCCGAGAGCGTCGAAGCGCGAACGTAGAGCTTCGAGAGGATGCCGACCCGCTCGAGCGCTTCGTAGGCGATCTCCTTGTCGGAGCCGCGGTATGCCCCCAGCAGGGTTCGCCACAGCGGAGTGTGTGCGAGGCGGCCGACCAGCACATTGTTCAGCACACTCGTACGACCCGCCAGATTGAAGCTCTGGAAGACCATTCCCACCTCGCCGCGCAGCCGGCGAAGCGCTGCACCGCCCGCAGCATCCACGCGGTGCGCGCCCACGGTGACGGTGCCGGAGGTCACGGGTACGAGCCCGTTGATCGTGCGGATCAGCGTCGACTTTCCCGAGCCGGAGAGCCCGACGATCGAGACCATCTGACCCGCGGGGATGTCGAGGCTGACGCCCCTCAGCCCCAGCGTTCCGCCGCGGTAGCGCACCGTGACGTCATCGAGGCGAATGCCCCAGGGCGTCGAGGCAGTTGCCTCGACGCCCTGGGCGGATGGGTCGGTCACTGAAGTCCGAGCTGCTGTGCGGCGCGGGCGACGACATCCAGCGACGACGGGTCGGCCGGCGCGAGCTTCGTGATCGAGTAGATGCTCTTGAGCACCTTGGATCCCTCCTCGGTGTTGGAGTAGTCAGCGAGGGTGGAGGTGATCTTCTGCTGCAGGGCGGCCGAGAGATCCTTCGACACGGCGACGCCGTCGTTGGGGATCTCGTCGGTCATGGCGAACACGACGACCTTCTGCCCGACATCCGGCTTGTCCTTCTGAACGATGGTGCGCGCGTCCCAGAAGCTGAAGCCGACCTCGGCGTCACCGTTGTAGAC
>JAHIOK010000074.1 GCA_018895315.1 Actinomycetota bacterium
CGGACTCGCTCGGATTCCGGGGCAGGCGACACCGCAAAGCGGCGATTCGGATGCTGCTCACCCAGGCGAACGTGGCGCTCGGGGCGACCGAGCGGCCGGGCAGCGGCGTGCTGGCGTGGGCAATGAGCCAGGCGGCTCCGCTGCTGATGCGGAAAGCGGCCGGCCGGGTCCTGGTCTGGATGTGGAAGACCGACCCGGAACTGCTCGTCGCTATGGTGCAGCTTCAGGAGGCCACCCCGCAGCTGCGGGTCGCGCGCGCGTCGATGCCGATGGAGTACGACGACACCGAGGCATTCCGCAATCCCTACCTGGGCGTCGGCGAGCGGCTCGTGATGCCGCTTCCGGCGGATGCGCGCACGCCGCCGTTTGCGACGTACACGTGGGACACCGGCACGCACTTCGTGATCCTCACCGCGGTGTGCGCCGATCGTGAGCGGTTCGGCACCGTCACCGGCTCATTGGACGATCTCGCTCGCACGATCCGCGTCGTGGACGATCTCGCGGTCGGCGAGTCTCCCCCCGTGTTGCGCATCGACCCCCGCTGAGATCCGCCCGTTCCCAGTGGTATTCCACAGAGAACGGCGTCATCATTGCAGTGCTGGGGACCGGACTCGCGATGCGCGCCTTGCCACCGGCGTCGAACGCCTCTGACGCGCATCGCGCGCGCCCGTGAGAAAGGAATCCCGTGGCCACATTCGAGTACGGACCCGTCGAGCTGCACCTCGTCGCGTTCGAGGGCGATCGTCCGGATGCTGCAGTGATGCAGTCGATCGTCGAGCTGATCGATGCCGGCACCGTGCGACTGCTCGACTTCACGATCGTGTCGAAGTCGGAGAGCGGTGACCTGACGGTCACCGAGATCGAAGACCATGCCGAGGACTTCGGGCTCGGCGGCGTCGAACTCGCCGAGATCGGGATCGCCGGCGACGAAGACATCGAGGAACTCTCCGAGCTGATCCCCCCGGGAACCTCTGCCGCGATCGTCGCGTTCGAACTCGTCTGGGCCCGCCAGCTGGCCGGGCGCCTCGCGGCCTCGAACAGCTTCATCCTGCGCAGTGAGCGCATCCCCGCACCCGTCGTCAACGAACTCATCGCGCTCGCCCGCGAAGAAGACTGAAAGGAACCATCATGATCGGACGTAGAGGGCGCCCCGGACTCATCGGCCTGGCCGCGCGCACCGCGGTCGTCGCCGGCACCGCCAGCGCCGTCAGTAATGCCTCCGCCAACTCCGCGCAGCAGAAAGCGCAGGGGCAGGCCGCCATCGCGCAGCAGCAGGCCGCCGCTCAGCAGGCGGCGGTGGATGCCGCCGCGCAGCAGGCCGTCGCTCAGCAGCTTGCCGCGGCCGCTCCCGCTCCCGCCGCTGCGGCACCTGCCGCTGGCATCGACATCGTCGCCGAGCTCCAGAAGCTCGCGACCCTCAAGGAGGCCGGCCTGCTCGATGATGCCGAGTTCGCCGCCGCCAAGGCCAAGCTGCTGGGCTGACCGACTCTCTGCCGCGCTGAACACCCGGCGCGGCGACCGCCGTCGCAACGAGAAAGGGGATGCCGCGGTTCTCGCGGCATCCCCTTTCTCGTACCTGCTCCGGCTATGCGGTGGGCGCGGCAGCCGGGATCTGGATCGCGCCCGTGGAGTCGGTGACCTCTTCGATGTCGCGCGCCGCCTGCTCGAACTGAGACTGGTAGAGCCGCCAGTAGGCACCCTGCGTCGCGATCAGCTCTTCGTGCGAGCCCTTCTCCACGATGTCGCCGTGCTCCATCACGAGGATGAGGTCGGCATCGCGGATCGTCGAGAGCCGGTGGGCGATGACGAACGATGTGCGCCCCTCGCGAAGCGCGGCCATCGCGTGCTGAAGCAGAAGCTCGGTGCGCGTGTCGACCGAGGAGGTGGCCTCGTCGAGGATGAGCACCGACGGCCGAGCGACGAACGCACGGGCGATCGTGATCAACTGCTTCTCGCCTGCCGAGACGTTCGCGGCATCCTCGTCGAGCACGGTGTCGTAGCCGTCTGGCAGCGAGTGCACGAAACGGTCGACTCGGGTGGCGGTCGCTGCGGCCACGATCTCCTCATCGGTCGCCGATGCACGACCGTAGCGGATGTTCTCGCGGATCGTGCCGGCGAACAACCAGGGGTCCTGCAGGACCATGCCGGTGCGCGAGCGCACGGCCTCTCGCGTGAGCTCGGCGATGTCCTGGCCATCGAGCAGGATGCGGCCGCCGTCGAGCTCGTAGAACCGCATGATGAGGTTTACCAGCGTCGTCTTGCCCGCGCCCGTCGGCCCCACGATCGCGACGGTCTGACCGGGCTCGACCCGGAACGACAGGTCGGTGATGAGCGGGCGCTCAGGCGTGTACGAGAACTTCACGTTCTCGAACTCGATGACGCCCTCACCGTCGACCGGCGTGGGGGCGTCGTCGTCGTCGGGCTCCTGCTCGTCGGCGTCGAGCAGCTCGAAGACACGCTCGGCCGAAGCCGTGCCCGACTGGATGACCGCCGCCATGCCGCCGAGTTCGGACAGCGGCTGCGTGAACTGCTGCGAGTACTGGATGAAGGCCTGCACGTCGCCGAGACGCAGCTGTCCGCTCGCGACCATCAGGCCGCCGAGTACCGCGATCCCGACGTAGGTGAGGTTTCCGATGAACATCATGCCGGGCATGATCATGCCCGAGAGGAACTGCGCCTTGAAGCTGGCCTCGTAGAGCTCTTCGTTCTCGAGCTGGAACTTCTCGCGCGAGTCCTTTTCGCGGCCGTAGACCTTCACGAGTGCGTGGCCTGAGAAGGACTCCTCGACGCGAGCGTTGAGACGACCGACTTTGCGCCACTGGACGCCGAACGCCTTCTGCGACTTCGGACCGATGACGCCGAAGATCACGGCCATGAGCGGCAGCGAGATCAGGGCGACGATCGCGAGCTGCCACGAGATCGTGAACATCATGATCAGCACACCGACGACGGTCAGCACGGAAGTGACCACCGTCGAAAGGGACTGCTGCATCGTCTGGGTGATGTTGTCGATGTCGTTCGTGACGCGGGAGATGAGCTCACCGCGCTGCACCTTGTCGAAGTAGGCCAGCGGCAGACGGTTGATCTTCGCTTCGACCGACTCGCGCAGGCGCCACATCGTACGCACCATGATGATGTTGATGACGTAGCCCTGAACCCAGCTGAGGAACGACGACGCCACATAGATCGCGAGCACCGCGACGATCACCATGCGCAGCCGATCGAAGTCGACGCCGGCGCCCACGGAGAAGTTGCTCATCGCCGCGACCATGTTGGCGGTGTCGGTCTGACCGGCACCGCGGAGAGCGTCGACCACCGTGGCCTGCGACGTGCCCGCTGGGAACTGGCCCCCCAGCGACGACGAGACGACGCCCTCGAAGATGATGTTGGTCGCTTCGCCGAGGATCTTCGGCGCGATGACGGCCAGCACCACGCCGATCGCGCCGAGGATCGACACGAAGGTGAAGGCGACGGCATGGGGCTTCAGCAGCCCGATGAGTCGGCCGAAGCTCTTGCCGAAGTTGTCGGCCTTGCCCGGCTTGACGCTGTCCCACGACCCCGACGTCTGGCGGGCTTGCTCGGCGAGCTCGAGTTCGAGGCGCTCTTCTTCGGTGAGTGCGTCCGGAGTGCTCATGCCTCCACCCCCAGCTGCGATTCGACGATTTCACGGTAGGTCTCGCTGGTCGCGAGGAGCTCGTCGTGGGTGCCGACGCCGACCATCTGGCCGTCCTCGAGCACCACGATGCGGTCGGCATCGGTGATGGTCGACACGCGCTGCGCAACCACGATCTTCGTCACGTCGGGCAGCTCCCGCCACAGCGCCTGCCGCAACCGGGCATCGGTGGTGAGGTCGAGCGCCGAGAAGGAGTCGTCGAAGACCAGGATGTCGGGCTGGTGAATGATCGCACGCGCAATCGCGAGTCGCTGGCGCTGCCCGCCAGAGACGTTGGTTCCGCCCTGAGCGATGCGCGCCTCGAGCTGGCCATCCATCTCTTCGACGAAGTCGCGACCCTGTGCGATCTCGAGCGCGTGCCACAGTTCGGCATCGGTGGCCTCTTCACGCCCGAACCGGAGGTTCGACGCGATCGTGCCGGTGAAAAGGAACGGACGCTGCGGCACGAGGCCGATGCCCTTCCAGAGATAGTCGAGATCGGCCTGGCGCACGTCGACCCCGCCAACGCGCACCGCACCGCCGGTGACGTCGAACAAGCGAGGAATCAGTGAGATCAGCGTCGTCTTGCCCGACCCGGTGGAACCCACGATCGCGACCGTCTCGCCGCGACGCGCCTCGAAGGTGATGCCCTGCACGACGGGCGACTCCGCACCCGGATAGGTGAACTCGGCGTTGTCGAAGCGCACCGTTCCCGGCTCGGCGAACTCCGTCACCGCGTTCTCGGCCCTCACGAGCGTGGACTCGCTGGCCAGCACCTCACCGATGCGCTCTGCCGATACGGCCGCGCGGGGAATCATGATCGTCATGAAGCTCGCCATGAGCACGCCCATCAGGATCTGCCCGATGTACTGCATGAACGCGAACAGCGTGCCGATCTGGATCTCGCCCGCGTCGACCTGGATGGCGCCGAACCAGATGACGCCGACGACGGTGATGTTCAAGACCAGCATCGCCAGCGGGAACAGCACCACGAACAGCGACCCGACCTTGCGGCCGATGACCAGGATGTCGGTGTTCGCGCCGCGGAAGCGCTCTTCCTCGATGGGCTCGCGCACGAACGCGCGTACCACCCGCACGCCGGTCAGCTGTTCGCGCATGATGCGGTTGAGTCCGTCGAGCTTCGCCTGGAACGACCGGAACAGTGGCACCATGCGGCTGATGACGAGGCCCGCCAGAATGAGGAGCGCCGGCACGGCGATCGCGATCAGCCAGCTCAGCCCGACATCCTGCTGCACCGCCATGATGATGCCGCCGATCGCGAGCATCGGCGCCGTGACCAGCATCGTCGATCCCATCATCGCGAGCATCTGCACCTGCTGCACGTCGTTGGTGTTGCGGGTGATCAGCGAGCCGGGGCCGAACTTCGACACCTCGCGCTCGGAGAAGCCGCTCACCTTTTCGTACACGTCTCGCCGAATGTCGCGGCCCGCGGCCATCGCGGCGCGCGCCGCGAAGTAGGTGGCGATGATGGACGCGGTGATCTGCGCCAGCGAGATGCCGAGCATGACCGTTCCGGTCGACCAGATGTAGGCCGTGTCGCCCTGCGCCACTCCCTTGTCGATGATGTTCGCGTTCAGGCGCGGAAGGTAGAGCGACGCCATCGCGGACGCGAACTGGAAGGCGAGCACGCCGAGCAGCAACCATCGGTATGTCTTGAGATAGCGGATGAGAATTTTGCCGAGCACGGGGGTCCCCCAAGTGGAAGTGCGACGAGGAAGTCGACGGACGATGCCGCGTTCTTAGCGTGCCACGAACTTCCGACACCGGCGAGTCTCGGTTCTCCGCTCAGGGCGAACCGCCACGTCGAGTCGCGGTATCCGCTATCGGGCGTTATCGGTGGGGAGAGCCTCATCGGCGGACACCCGCTTCTCGGCGCGATCGAGCGCGTCAGTGAGCGCCTGGACGTCGGCGCGGCTTGCGGGAATGGCGTCCGCGTGGCCGCGAGTGGCGCGTTCGAGGACCCACGACGAGATCGTGGCCACGATGAGACCGACGAGCACGACACCGCCTGCCATGAGGCCGACGGCCGCGACCCTTCCCACGACGGTCACGGGGACGTAATCGCCGTAGCCCACCGTCGTCACCGTGCAGAACGCCCACCAGATCGCATTGCCGAACGAGGTGATCGTGGCATCGGGAGCATTGCGCTCGACCTGGAGCACGAACAGCGCGACGTACCAGACGAGGAGGAGCGCTGATCCGCCGCCGTAGATGAGCAGGCGCGCGCGGATGGAACTGCCCGCGGTGCGCGTAAGTGACGCGAGACGTGTGAAGGCGCCGAGGAGACGGATCGGCCGGAGCGCCGGGATGAGCGCGATCGCGAGGTCGAACTTGTGCGTCCGCGCCCAGACGCTGCGGGGGTGCGAGAGCGACAGGCGCACGACGTAGTCGACGATGAACATGATCCAGATGATCGCGATCGCCGCGGAGGTCACGATCGCCGCGAGTCCGCTCACGTTGCCGATGACATGCACGGTGTAGGTGACGAGGAACACCAACGCGGCCACGGTGAGCGGCCAGTAGGTGACCTGCGTCCAGCGACGCGTGCGGTCGGTCTCCCCGCGTCGCTCGGCCTGGTCGGGTGCACTGGTCACGTCAGCACTCTAGAGCCCCGCCCCTGCGGACATCGGCACTGAACGAGCGTCGCCGGTGCCAGAATGACCGAATGACGGATGCCTCGCCCGACCTGCTCGCCTCAATATGGACGCATCCGCCGTCACGAGACGAGCTGATCGCCGTCGGGCGTGACGCGCGTCGGGTCACTCCGCGCAGTAACCTCGCCCGCCTCGTCACCGATGGTCGCGATCCGCTCGGAATCCTGAACCAGCAGAACGCGACGCGCGTGCCCGAGCTGGTGCCCCTTCGCACCGAGCGCATGTCGGCGAGCGCCTTCGCGTTCTACCGCGGCACCGCGGCAATCATGGCCGCGGATCTCGGCCGCAGCCCGAGCAGCGGCATCCACGTCGCCTCCTGCGGGGATGCGCACGTCGCGAACTTCGGCTTCTTCGCTTCGCCTCAGCGCACGCTGCTGTTCGACCTCAACGATTTCGACGAGTCCGCGTGGGCGCCGTGGGAGTGGGATGTGAAGCGACTCGTCGCGAGCATCGTGGTGGCCGGCCAGGCGACTTCACGCAACCCTGCGATCGTCCAGGATGCCGCTCTGGCCGCCGTCCGCGCCTACGCCCGGGCGATCACGGCCGCGACGCGTAAGAGTCCGCTGCAGCGATATCACGAGCACTTCGACGCCAACGCGACGATCACCTCGATGGACCCGGAGTCGCGGCGAGCGCTGCGAGCCGCGATCCGGGATGCCGAGAAGCGCACCGGTGAGCGGGCTGTGCGCAAGCTCACCGAGGCAGATGCCGGTGGTCGGCTGCGCTTCATCGAACGTCCGCCGACGATGACCCACGTCAGCCTCGAGCTGCAGGAGCGCGTGCACGCCTTCGTCGACGGATACGAGGCGTCCGCGGGTGTCGACATCGCCATGCTGCTGCAGCACTACACGCTCGCCGATATCGCGCGACGGGTCGTGGGCGTCGGCAGCGTCGGGACGCGCTGCTATCTCGCGGTCTTCCAGGACGGTGCCGACAACGCACTGCTGATCCAGTCGAAAGAAGCCGTGCCCAGCGTGCTGATCCAATTCGGCGGCGCCGAACAGCCCCCGGAGCTGACGGAGATCATCGAGGCCCACGGCGACGGCGCCCGCGTGGTCTCGCTGCAGCGCATCCTCCAGGCGATGTCCGATCCGTTCCTCGGGCACCTGCGGGAACCGGGGAGCGACTTCTACGTGCGCCAGTTCCACGACATGAAGGGCGGTATCGACATGGAGACCCTCGAGGATCGCCCCTTCTCGGTCTACGCGCAGTCCTGCGCGGCGACCCTCGCCCGCGCCCACTCCCAGTCGGTCACCGCGACGGCGGTGGCGGGATACATCGGCAACGGCCGAATCGTGGGTGAGTCGATCCTCGAATGGGCGATGGCCTACGCCGAGCTCTCCCGCAAGGACTACGAGGCTTTCCTCGTCGCAGAGCCGGCCGGAGCTGCGGTCTCCGCCTGACCCAGGAGACGGCCGCCACCGCGACGGGCCCGAGGCCCAGCGCCTACGATCGCATCGTGCAGGCAATCAGCTACGACGCGTACGGGGCCGTCCCCGCGCTGGTCGAGACCGATGCCCCGGCGTGCCCCGTCGACGGAGTGCTGATCGAGGTGCGCGCGACGGGCGTCTGCCGCTCGGACTGGCACGCCTGGCAAGGTCATGACCCGGTGCTGCTGCCTCAGATTCCCGGCCACGAGTTCGCGGGCGTCATCGCCGCGGTCGGCCCCGGGGTGACGGCCTCCCGTATCGGCGACCGCGTCACGGTGCCGTTCGTCTGCGGCTGCGGGAAGTGCACGTGGTGCCTCGCGGGCGAGGCGCAGGTCTGCCCCGACCAGCAGCAGCCCGGCTTCACCATGCCCGGCTCGTTCGCCGAGCTCGTCGCGATCCCGGCCGCCGATTTCAACGTCGTGCGCCTGCCCGACGACGTCGACTTCGTCGCGGCCGCGTCGCTCGGCTGCCGCTTCGCCACGGCGTATCGCGCGATCACCGTGCACGGTCGCGTGCGGCCGGGCGAGTGGGTGTCGGTCTACGGATGCGGCGGGGTCGGCCTCTCGGCGGTGATGATCGCCGAGGCTCTCGGCGCGCGCGTGATCGCCGTCGACCGGTCGGATGCCGCGCTGACCCTCGCCCGCGGGTTGGGCGCCGAGATCACCCTCGCGGCAGACGATGACACCCCCGCCCGGGTGCGGGAGCTCACCGGCGGAGGCACCCACGTCTCGCTCGACGCCGTGGGCGGGGCGCCGACCGCCCTCGCCTCGATCGCGTCGCTGCGGCGCCGCGGACGCCACGTGCAGGTGGGCCTCCTGCTGGGGGAACACGCCGCCCCCGCGATCCCGATGGGCCAGGTCATCGCGAAAGAGCTGGAGATCTACGGCTCGCACGGGATGTCGGCCCGCGACTATCCGGCAATGCTCGAGCTCGTCGCATCCGGCGCGCTCAGACCCGACCGCCTCATCGGAGCGGTCATCGGGCTGGCGGATGCCGGCACGGCCCTCGCAGACATGGGCGAGCCCGTCGCCGGCCACGGTATGACCGTGATCGAGATGCCGGCGGCGAGGTAGGCGCTCTCGCGCCTACCTCGCTCAGCCTCCTGTCGGCCCGCGTCTCAGGCCCGGTCGTGGAGCGTGATGTGGTAGCCGTCGGGATCGGCGAAGGTGAAGGTGCGACCGAAGGGCCCGTCGATCGGCGCGCCGACGATCGTGTGGCCGTCAGCGAGGAGCGCGTCGTGGATGTCCTGCACGCCACTGGCGTGGAGCCAGATGGCAACGCCGATTCCCGGCTGGGCCGCCGAGGCCAGATCGGTACCCGCGACGATGTCACGCAGCGCGAACGCGATGGGGGTCGTCGTGAAGACGACGGCATGCGGTGGGCCTGCGGGAGAGCGGACCAGGCCGAGGTACTGCTCGTAGAAGGCCTGCGACACGGCGAGATCGCGAACCTGGAGCGAGATGAAATCGGGGCCGGTGACGGGCATTGCATTCCTCTTTCTTGTGTGTCAGTTTTCTGACATCACTCACTCTATGTCAGAATACTGACATGGGTCAAGACGGCATCGTGCTCGAAACGTCGGTGGGCTACCTGCTGAAAGAGGCATCGAGCGCTCTCCGCGCAGCGATGGAAGAGGTGCTGAGGCCGCTCGGCATGACCATGACGCATTACTCCTGTCTCGAGCTGCTCGCCCAGCGACCGGGACTGTCGAACTCCGAGCTCGCACGGGGAGCGTTCGTGACAAGGCAGTCGATGAACGTGCTGCTGCAGGCCTTGGAGCGAGACGGCTACGTCACCCGACCCGCCGAGGCACGCGTGGGGAAGGTCCTCCCCGCGCAGCTGACGCCCCTGGGCCGACGGAGCCTCGAGACGGCGAGCGCCGCCGTGCGATCCATCGAGGTCAGGATGCTGAGCGGGATGACGCCGGACGAGCGCTCCGGCGCGCTCGCTCTTCTGCAGAGCATGGTCCGCTCCCTCCGCGATGGGAACGGACCGCACCCGTAGCGAAGGACTCAGGCCGCGAGGAAGCGCTCGGCCGTGCGGAGTGACAGCGCCATCGTCGCCAGGACGCCGAAGTCATGCGCTCACGATACGAGGACGTTTTCTCGCACCTGCCGGGATTGCGCGTGCGCAGCCGGCATGCTTTCCGACGCCGTTACCCGTCGGATGGGCGTGCTACCGTCGCTGCGAACGCGGTATGTCGCAAGGAGGCGCGCATGCAGAGGTTCTCGGGCAGGGTGGCACTGGTCACGGGCGCGAGCCGAGGAATCGGGTGGGCGATCGCCCAGCGCATCGTCGCCGAAGGTGGATCTGTCGTGCTCACCGCCCGAACCTCCGATGCGCTGGATACCGCGGTCGCGGTGCTGAACGAACAACGCCCGGATGCCGCATCCGCCGTCGCCGGACGTTCCGATGATGCCGCGCACCGAGCGGCGGTGTTCTCGCACATCGCCGCACGCCATGGCCGTCTCGACCACCTCGTCAACAACACGGGCATCAACCCCGTGTACGGGCCGATCCTCGGGGCGGATCCCGCTGCGGCGCGCAAGATCCTCGAGGTGAACGTGATCGCGACGATGGAGTGGACACGCGACGCGGTGGCCGCGGGCATGTCCCGCTCGATCGTGAACGTCGCCTCGATCGCGGGCCTTGCCGCGAGCCCCGGCATCGGACTGTACGGGGTCTCGAAGGCCGCCCTCATCAACCTCACGATGCAGCTCGCAGACGAGCTGGCCCCCGCACTGCGGGTGAACGCCGTCGCTCCCGCCGTCGTGAAGACCGCTTTCGCCCGGGCGCTCTACGAGGGCCGCGAAGCCGAGGCATCCGCGGTCTATCCGCTACGCCGCCTCGGCGAACCGGACGATGTCGCCGGACCGGTCGCGTTCCTGCTCTCGGAAGACGCCGGCTGGGTGACCGGTCAGACGGTCGTGATCGACGGCGGCGCCTCGATCCGGCCCATCGGGTGACCCTGTCGTGCACCGCCTCGAGGAGTGATCGTGCCTGATTCCC
>JAHIOK010000004.1 GCA_018895315.1 Actinomycetota bacterium
GGCGCGATCTGGTGGCCGATGGTCTACGACCTGCCACAGGATGCCAAGCAGAACTTCGCGCAGCTCAAGCGCGATGCGCAGAACAAGCGCGCGATGTACTACATCGAGAAGGTCGATGCCGCTCACGTCTTCCCGATGGCGGGCCCACCGATGTTCCTGCGAGAAGAGCTGTTCCGGTACAACAGCACCGGGATCGAGAACGACTCGATCTTCACGAACCAGCATGACTTCCTCGAGCACATGGCGACGTTGCGTCCCGAGCAGAAGGGCTATCTCTTCCTGCCCGGCGCGGAGGTCGAGGTTCACGGCTCCGATGTGACCGTCACGCAGACCCTGTTCAGCGAGGACGACATCGAGCGCGTCTTCTCAGACACCTGGAACTATCTCGCCGAGCAGCGCGACAGTCGGCAGGCGGAGATCCAGGCCGAGGAGGCATCGCGCGCCCCCGTCCTCCCGCCGGCGGAGATGCTCGCTGCGATCAAGGAGTGGTGGGAGCCGCTGCTGCGCCGTGCGCGCACGATACGCAACGGTGTCGGCGGCAATGTCCGTTTCCGCATCGGCGAACTCGACATGGTCGTGGACTTCCCGAAGGCGAAGGTGCGCGAGTACTCCGGCGAAGAGTGCATCTACTGGTACACGATCCCTGCCGACCTCGTATCCACGAACATCCGCGACCACGAGATCGACTGGTCCAACTCCATCTTCCTGTCGATGCAGTTCGCCGTAGGTCGCAGCGGCAAGTTCAACGAGTTCCTCACAACCTTCCTCAAGTGCCTGTCGCGGGACCGCATCGAGTACGTCGAGAACTGGTATGCCGAGCAGACCGATCAGACCGAGGACGCCGTGGTCGACGACTGGGTCGTGCAGCGCCGCTGTCCGCACCTGCGTGCCGATCTGACCAAGACGGGCAAGATCGAGGACGGCGTCCTGACCTGCAGTCTGCACGATTGGAAGTGGGATCTCGCCACCGGCAGGTGCTTGACGACGAGCGGCCATCCGATCCGCTCGCACCGCGTCGACGAGTCACTGCGCCGCGAAGCGGCGGTGCCCACTGCCTGATGTCGGCCCGCAGCCCCGGGCACCCCACCGAAGACTTGTCGACCCGATCCACATCGTCGACGTCTTCGTCTACGTCACGGTGTTGAACCTCGTTACGCAGTTCCTGCCTTCGGTGATCGCCGAGACGTTCGCGATCTCGCTCCTGACCGCGATCGTGCTCAAGGCCACGCTCGAACTCATCCATCTCGCGAAGGGGTGTGTGGTGCACCGCATCCGCTCCGCCTCGACCGTTCCCGTGCGGATCGTCACGGTCCTCATGCTGGTGGTACTCCTCCCGCTCAGCAAGATCCTGGTGCTGGAGCTCATCGGATTCCTCTTCGGCAACGCGGTGAGCCTCGGCGGATTCGTTTCCGTGACCCTGCTGATCATCACGCTGGTGCTCGCCCGGCTCGGTGTTCGGTGGCTGCTCACGCCGTACACGTCACGCGCGGCATCGGATAGGCTGGACCAGAACCACAGCAACCTTTAACCCCGTCCGAGAGGCGGAGAAGGGAGCGGCGGATGAGCACACGCATCGTGCTGCACCAGGCCGACATCGCCCGGGCGTTGACTCGGATCTCCCACGAGATCCTGGAGTCCAACCGCGGTGCCGAGAACCTCGTGATCCTCGGCATTCCCACGAGGGGCGTCACCCTCGCCGATCGGATCGCCGCCCTCATCACGGAGATCAGCGGCGTCGGCGTGCCGGCCGGGTCCCTCGATGTCACGATGTACCGCGACGACCTGCACCGCAATCCGACCCGCTCGCCGCAGCGCACCGAGATTCCCGCGGGAGGCATCGACGGCAAGGTCGTTGTGCTGGCCGACGACGTGCTGTTCTCCGGCCGCAGCATCCGCGCCGCGCTCGATGCCCTGCAGGACATCGGTCGTCCCGCCGCCGTGCGCCTCGCGACGCTCGTCGACCGAGGCCACCGCGAGCTGCCGATCCGCCCCGACTTCGTCGGCAAGAACCTGCCGAGCGCGCGTGACGAACGAGTCAATGTGCGCCTGACCGAGATCGACGGCGAAGAGTTCGTGTCCATCGAAGACGGAGAGGGGCGCGAGTGATGCGCAATCTGCTCGATACCCAGACGCTGTCGCGCGATGATGCGCTGCGCATTCTCGATGTCGCCGAAGACATGGCCGACACGCAGCAGCGCGAAGTCAAGAAGTTGCCGACCCTCCGCGGCAAGACCGTCGTCAACTTGTTCTTCGAGGACTCCACACGCACCCGCATCTCGTTCGAAGCCGCGGCCAAGCGTCTGAGCGCCGACGTGATCAACTTCTCCGCCAAGGGCTCCAGCGTCTCGAAGGGGGAGTCGCTGCAGGACACGGCGCAGACACTTCAGGCGATGGGCGCGGATGCCGTCGTGATCCGTCACGGCGCCTCCGGCGCCCCGCGGACGCTCGCGACCAGCGGATGGATCACCGCGGGCGTCGTCAACGCGGGCGATGGCACCCACGAGCACCCTACCCAGGCCCTTCTCGACGCGTTCACGATCCGCAAGCGCCGGCACGGCGCGGACAGCCGTGGTCGCGACCTCAGCGGTATGCGGGTGACCATCGTCGGCGACGTGCTGCACTCACGCGTCGCCCGCTCCAACGTCTGGCTTCTGCACACCCTTGGCGCCGAGGTCACGTTGGTCGCACCGCCCACTCTCGTCCCGCACGACGTCACGGCATGGCCGGTCGAGATCGTCTACGACCTCGATGACGCGATCGCCGCCGCGCCCGACGCGCTCATGATGCTGCGCATTCAGCTCGAGCGCATGAATGCCGCATATTTCCCGACTGAACGGGAATATTCGCGCACGTGGGGTCTCGACGCGGGACGGTTGCACGCCCTGCCGCCGGGTAGCATTGTGATGCACCCCGGTCCGATGAATCGGGGTCTGGAGATTTCCGCAGAGGCGGCGGATTCGGCGCGATCGACGGTGCTCGATCAGGTGACGAACGGCGTCTCGGTGCGGATGGCGGTGCTGTATCTGCTCCTTGCGGGCGAACAGAACAGGGAGGATGCATGATGACCGAGGCCCTGTTGTTCCGAGGTGCGCGACTCGAAGGTCGTGACGCCGCCGACATCCTGATCGAGAACGGGCGGGTCGCCGAGGTCGGTGCGGGCGTGTCCCGTGCCGGTGCGACGATCATCGATGTCGATGGGCTGTTGGCTCTGCCCGGCCTGGTCGACCTGCACGTGCATCTGCGCGAGCCCGGATACGAGGCATCCGAGACGATCCTCACCGGTTCTCGCGCCGCAGCCGCCGGCGGCTTCACCGCCGTATTCGCGATGCCCAACACCTCGCCCGTGGCCGATACCGCGGGTGTGGTCGAACAGGAGCTCTCGCTCGGCGAGGCAGCCGGGTATGTCACCGTGCAGCCGATCGGCGCGGTCACCGTCGGACAGAAAGGCGAGCGTCTCGCCGAACTCGGTGCCATGGCGCGCTCGCGCGCGAACGTCCGCGTCTTCAGCGACGACGGCTTCTGCGTCTGGGACCCGCTGATCATGCGCCGCGCACTCGAATATGTGAAGGCTTTCGACGGCGTCATCGCGCAGCACGCGCAGGACCCGCGTCTCACAGAGGGCGCCCAGATGAACGAGGGTGCCGTCTCGGCCGAGCTGGGCCTGGCCGGGTGGCCCGCGGTCGCCGAAGAGTCGATCATCGCGCGCGACGTCCTGCTTGCACAGCACGTCGGTTCGCGCCTGCATGTCTGTCATCTCTCCACCGCGGGCTCCGTCGACATCATCCGCTGGGCCAAGAAGCGCGGAGTCGATGTGACCGCCGAAGTCACGCCGCACCACCTGCTGCTCACCGACGAACTGGTCCGCGGCTACGACGCGCGGTTCAAGGTGAACCCGCCGCTGCGGCGCGATGAGGACGTACAGGCCGTGCGCGACGGACTCGCCGACGGCACGATCGACATCGTCGCCACCGATCACGCCCCGCATCCCGCCGAAGCGAAGTCCTGCGA
>JAHIOK010000075.1 GCA_018895315.1 Actinomycetota bacterium
AAACCCCCGTCCCTCGGGGACGGATCAATCCCGGGACGGATCAATCCCGCGACGTCCGAGGCGAGGTGGGGTGGGGGTGGTGTGAGGCATGAGGCTTGAGGCATGAGGCATGGGGCATCCCGGGATGCCTTTGCCACCGTGGGGCGGGAAACCCCCGTCCCACGGGGACGGATCAATCCCGGGACGGATCAATCCCGGGACGGATCAATCCCGGGACACATTCATCCCGGGACGGATGAAGCCCGGCCTCGACGCTCGCGGCCTCCTCAGACCGCGAGCACCGTCGCGGCCTGGCGTGCAGCGCCGAGGGCCACGTACTCGCCAGGCTGTGGAACCTCTACCGGGACACCGAGTACCAGCGGAGCGATCACCCGAACGGCCTCGGACTGGGCGCCACCGCCGATGAGCAGCGCACGGCTGATCGGCACACCCACGTCGCGCACCGCCGCCAGCCCGACACCGAGGCCGGCCAGCATCCCCTCGACCGCGGCGCGTGCGAGGTTCTCGCGGGTCGTCGATGCCAGAGTCATGCCGGTGAGCGAGGCCGTGGCATCCGGAAGGTTCGGGGTACGTTCCCCCTCGAAGTAGGGAATGAGGGCGAGTCCCGCGGCACCCGGCTCTGCAGCCAGGGCGAGCCGGCTCAATTCGGCATGGTCGACGCCGAGGAGTCCGGCGATCGCGTCGAGCACACGCGCGGCATTGAGCGTCGCGACCAGCGGCAGGAACCGCCCCGTGCAGTCGGCGAAGCCCGCAACCGTGCCGGTGGGATCGGCCACGCGGTCGGCGCTCACCGCGAAGACCGTTCCGCTCGTGCCGATCGAGACCACGACATCGCCCGGCCCTGCACCGAGGCCGAGCGCAGCACCGGCGTTGTCGCCGGCGCCTCCGCCCACGCGGCGTCCGGCCTCGTCGAGCACCCACTCCTCGGGGCCGAGCACGCGCGGAAGTGCTGCGTCGTGACCGAGCGCGGCCACCAGGAGGTCGCGATCGTACCCTCCGGTCGCGTCGTCGGTGGATGCCGGGTTCCAGTAGCCGGTGCCCGAGGCATCCGATCGGTCGGTGATCAGTTCGTCGAGCACCGGGCCGCGCGAAGACGACGTCGCCGGGCCGAAGCCGCGCAGGCGCCAGGTGAGCCAGTCGTGCGGGAGCGCCACGGCGACGACGCGTGCGGCGTTGTCGGGCTCGTGGTCGCGCAGCCACCGGAGTTTCGTGATCGTGAAGGATGCCACCGGAACCACGCCGGTGCGCTCCGCGAGCTCGGCTGCGCCGAACTCCGCGATCAGGTCGGCTGCGGCGCCCGCAGAGCGCGTGTCGTTCCAGAGCAGGGCGGGACGGATGACCTCTCCCGTCGCGTCGAGCGCGACCATGCCGTGCTGCTGACCGCCGATGGCCCAGGCCGCCACATCGTCGAACCCGCCGGCCGCCGTTATCGCGGCCTGCAGAGCGGCCCACCAGGCCTCGGGGTCCACCTCGGTTCCTGACGGATGCCCCGCGCGACCCTCACGGACGATGGCGCCGGTGGCGGCATCCATGATCACGACCTTGCACGATTGCGTCGACGAATCGACCCCTGCTACCAGCGCCATGCGCCTCTCCCTGCTCATCGATTCCATCGTGCGCGCCGAGTAGCTGAGACCCGGGGCAGACACCCCCGGGTCTCAGCGACCCCGGGTCTCAGCGTGCTCGGCGACCCCGTGCCCGTTGCGTCAGCGGGCGCCGAGGAGGTGCTCGGTGGCGAGCTGCTGCAGCTTGACGAAGCCGAAGCCCTTGCCGCCGAAGTAGGCGTCCACGTCGAACTCCTCGTAGGCCGAACGGTCTGCGAGCAGGTCGGTGTATGACTCTCCTTCGGACAGGGTCGGCTGCGACAGCTCCGCAACGCGGGATGCCTCGAGCGCAGCCTGCACCTCGGGGTCGGCGCGGAAGGCCGCGGCGCGCTCCTTGAGCAACAGGTACGTGCGCATGTTGGCGGCGGCCGAGTCCCAGACGCCGGTCTCGTCCTCGGTGCGCGACGGCTTGTAGTCGAAGTGACGGGGGCCGGTATAGGCCGGAACACCGCCGGGGCCGCCGTTCTCGAGCAGGTCGACGAGCGCGAAGGCGTTGTGCAGGTCACCGTGACCGAACACGAGGTCCTGGTCGTACTTGATGCCGCGCTGGCCGTTGAGATCGATGTGGAAGAGCTTGCCGTGGTACAGCGCCTGAGCGATGCCCGCGGCGAAGTTGAGGCCCGCCATCTGCTCGTGCCCGACCTCGGGATTGAGGCCGACCATTTCGGGGTGCTCGAGGCTGTCGATGAAGGCAAGGGCGTGCCCGAGCGTCGGCAGCAGGATGTCACCGCGGGGCTCGTTGGGCTTCGGCTCGATCGCGAACTTGAGGTTGTAGCCCTTGTCGATGACGTATTCCGACAGCATGTTGACGCCCTCGCGGTAGCGCTCCAGCGCTGCGCGGATGTCTTTTGCGGAATCGTACTCCGCACCCTCGCGGCCGCCCCACATCACGAAGGTCTCGGCGCCGAGCTCGGCTCCGAGGTCGATCTGGCGCAACACCTTGCGCAGGGCATAACGACGGACGCCGCGGTCGTTCGAGGTGAATCCGCCGTCCTTGAACACCGGCGCGGAGAACAGGTTGGTCGTCACCATCGGAACGGTCAGCCCGGTGGCGGCGAGCGCGCCCTTGAGACGGTCGATCTGGTTCTGCCGCTCGGCTTCGGTCGATCCGAAGGCGAACAGGTCGTCGTCGTGGAAGGTCAGGCCGTAAGCGCCGAGTTCGGCGAGCTTCTCGACGGCGTGGACGACGTCGAGCGCCGGCCGGGTCGGGCCACCGAACGGGTCGGCTCCGTTGTATCCAACGGTCCAGAGGCCGAACGTGAACTTGTCGGCGGGCGTGGGGGTAGTCATGGCGCTCCTTTGCGGGAATTGTTGCGAACAACAACCTATACCAGATCGGGTGTGGAGTCCAGCCGCATCCGCGTCGACGTCGTGTCCCTACACTGTGACGATGCCCTCCCTCCCCATCTTCGAGACGCGCACCCAAGCACCCACGTGGGAGGACGGTCTCATCACCGGAAGCGGGAGGGTCGGGGCGGTGCTCTTCGGCA
>JAHIOK010000076.1 GCA_018895315.1 Actinomycetota bacterium
CCGTGGGCGTCGCAAGGTCGAGGCCACGGTCATGAGCTGGATCGGCGCGATGCTCTTCGCCACGATCCCGTTGCGCAACTTCCTGCCGGGATCGCCGCCGATCGGCTCGTGGGTCGACTATCTCGTCGTGCTGTGGGTCGTCGCGGCGCTCATCGCAGGTCTCGTCATCTTCGTGATCTCGTGGCTGCGGCTCGGGCCGGCGGGCGATTCGGTGCCGAAGACGGCGGCGCCGGATGCGACACCGGACTCAGGCGTGCCGGTCGAGGAACGCGTAGACCTCGCTGTCGTCGACACCGGGGAAGGCGCCGCGCGGCAGGGGTGAGAACATCTGCATGTGCACGCGGGCGCTCGGCCACGCCTTGCCTTCCCACCGTGCGGTGATCGCGGCGGGAGCGCGACGGCAGCACGACTCGTCGGGGCACCGCGATACCGCGCGCTGCGGGGTCTCGCGACCGCGGAACCAGCGGGCATCATCGAAGGGCACGCCCACCGTGATCGAGAACTCGCCCTCGGCGGTCGACCCGGTCTGCGTCGAGCACCAGAACGTTCCCCCCGGGGCGTCCGTGTACTGGTAGTGCTCGGTGGTGCGGTTCTGCTCCTCGAACGCGGCGCGGGCGAGAAAGCGCCGGCACGCGATCTGGCCCTCGACTGCGCCGGTGACATCCATCGGCAGGGGGAGCCCGTCGTTCTCGTAGACGCGGTTGATCGCACCCGCACCATCGACCCGCAGGAAGTGCAACCGGATGCCGAGATGCTCGGTGAGGAGGTTGGTCATGCGCATACCGGCCGCTTCGTGCGTGACGCCGAACGCATCTCGGAAGTCTTCGACGGCGAGATTGCGGTCCTTCTTCGCCTGCTGGAGGAACGCCACTGAGGCGGTCTCGGGCATGAGGCAGCAGGCGGCGTAGTAATTGATCTCCAGGCGCTGCGCGAGGAAGTCGCCGTAGTCGGTCGGGCGCTGGTGCCCCAGCAGCCGGTGCGCCATCGCCTGCAGCGCCATGGAACGCAGACCGTGCCCACCGGGGATCGACGCCGGAGGAAGGTAGATGCGACCGTTCTCGAGGTCGGTGACCGAGCGCGCCGAGTGCGGCAGATCGTTGACGTAGAGCAGTTCGAACCCGAGCTGTTCGGCCATGACGCTGACCGAACGATGGCTGAGCGCTCCGCTGACGTGTCCCGCCGCCTTCAACTGCTTCTCGGCCAGTTTCTCGATGTCGCCGATGTAGTTGTTGCGTTCGCGCATCCGCACGCGCAGCTCGGTGTTCGCGCGGCGGGCCTCCTCGGGCGTCGCGATCGCTTCACGCTCGCGACGCTGCAGTTCGTGATGGAGTCCGAGGAGCGATTCGAGCGTGTCGTCGGTCGTGCCCTTCGTCACTTTGACCGGCGGAATGCCCAGACGGCGGAAGACGGTGCTCGCCTGCGCGCGCTCGAGTTCGATCTCGAGCGCCGCGCGGCGGTTCGGCGGTTCGGTCGAGAGGAGGTCCGCTACTTCGGTGCCGGTGACCCGTGCGATCTCCTGCAGCAGCGACAGCTTGGGCTCACGCTTGCCGTTCTCGATCAGGCTCAGATGGCTGCCGGCCACACCGACCTGCGCTCCCAGTTCGTCGAGAGTCAGACCTCGCTCCACGCGGTGATGGCGGATGCGGTGACCTAGGGTCGTCAGCTCGATCGCGGGAGACGTCATTCTTTGAGGATAGCGAAAGAATTGCGATTGTTTGCGCCTGCGACCCGGATAAACACCGAGCGATGGTCATCAAGATGGAGGAAGACAGGCAATCTGATCGAAACAGGAGCGACTATGGCACTCGCAGACACCCTCACCCGCACCGGAGCCGTCGGCATCCGGCCCCTGAGCGTTGCCGGCGAGTACGGTCGCCGCCCCGCCTACGCAGGCGCCGGCATGGACGCACTCGCCGCCTGGGTCGACGAGATCGCCGCGCTCACGCAGCCTGCACGCGTGCACTGGATCAACGGATCCCGCGCCGAGAACGACATGCTGCTGCGCGACATGGTGAGCGAGGGCAAGCTCATCAAGCTCAACCCCGAGTGGC
>JAHIOK010000077.1 GCA_018895315.1 Actinomycetota bacterium
CCGTCCGACCGGCGTTTCCTCCCCCGCAGTGCTGCGAGCACCACTGTCCACGGTGTGGGATGTGCGCGGTGGGAGATGCAAGCCCTCACGCCAGGATGGAAGGCATGACCCCGACGGCCTTCAGCATCCACCCCACTCCGGTCGGCGACGCGCTCCTCGTCTTCACCAGCGATGGCCTCGTGACACTGCAGGTGCTGCACGAACCCCTCGGGTCGGCGCTCGAGCGCGTGGCCCTCGAACTGCGCGCCCTGCCCGAGCACGACGACGAGCGCGGTGCCGACGTCGCCGCGCAGCTCGACGAGTACTTCGAGGGCGCACGCCATTCATTCGAGATTCCTCTGGACTGGCGGCTCGCCCGGGGGTTCACGCAGGCGGCACTGCGGGCTGCCTGCGACATCCCCTATGGCGAGACCGCGAGCTATGGCGAAGTGGCGGTGCGGGCAGGCAGCCCGGGCGCTGCGCGCGCCGTGGGCACCGCCTGTGCGCACTCGCCGTTCTCCCTCGTCGTACCGGTGCACCGGGTGGTGCGCGCCGACGGATCGCTCGGCGAATACGGCGGACACCCCGAGGTCAAACGGTTCCTCATCGATCTCGAGAGCGAGGGGGTTCCGGCCGCGGGCGTGTAGGCCGCCCGCACACGCGCGACCTCGGGAGCACCCGGGGTCGCGCGTGTGCCGACTCGGGCCGAAATCCGCGGCATCCCCGGTGGTATGGTCTCTGCAACAGGCGGCGACGCGGTCGTCACCGCTGGAAGCAGGTTCTGCGTGGTCACACCCGCCGAGGTCGATGATGGCATCGTGTTGATCGACCGCGCCGTCAAGACGCTCACGCGGCGCACACCGTTTCCGGTCGCCTTCGGGGGCCTCGAGCACGACGGGGCGATCCACGTGACCTCGATCGCCGGTGCCCGCACCCGCTCACTCACCGGCCTCATCGTCCAGCCCCAGCGCGGCCTCGGCGGCCAGGCGCTCATCGAGAAGCGTCCGCGCCTCACCTCCGACTACCGCACGGCCCGCACCATCACGCACGACTACGACCGCGCGGTGCTCGGCGAAGGCATCACGACGCTGTTCGCGGTGCCCATCGTGACGGGTGGACGCGCGCGCGGAATGCTCTACTGCGGATCGTGGTCGCAGACCGCGGTGGGCGACGACGTCGCCCGCTCCGCGTTCCGCATCGCCGACGAGCTCGCCGGAGAACTGCGGATCGGCGAAGAGGTGGCGCGGCGACTCGCCGTAAGTGCTCCCCCACCGGGCGCACCGGGTCTCGACGGCGCGGCCCGCGAAGAGCTGCGTGAGAGCTATGCCGAGCTGCGGAGCATCGCGGCCACCGTGCACGATGCCGGCATCCGTCAGCGCCTCGAACGCCTGGAGCGTCGGCTCGCCGCCCTCTCGAACGACGAGGCCGGGCACGCGCTCGAGGTCGGGCTCTCGCCGCGCGAAATCGATGTGCTCGCCTGCGCCGCACTCGGCTCGACGAATGGCGCGATCGCGAAGGCACTCGATCTGAGAGAGGGCACGGTCAAGTCCTATCTCGCGTCGGCGATGTCGAAACTGGATGCCCCCACCCGGCACGCCGCCGTGGCCACAGCGCGTCGCGCCGGAATTCTCCCCTGACGGCTAGGGTTTCACCATGGCACGCAGAATCGTTCACCAGTTGGTCGATGACCTCGACGGCACCCTCCTCGAGCCCGGGGCAGGTGAGACCGTGCTGTTCTCGATCGACGGCGTGGCCTACGAGATAGACCTGACCGACGCCCACGCCGAAGCTTTCCGCTCGTCGTTCGCGCCCTACACCGACGCCGCCCGCCGCGTGTCGAGCGGCCGCCCCGCCGCCGCGGCCGCCCCGCGCCGACGCGCCAGTCAGACCGACTACGCGCCGATTCGTGCCTGGGCGGCCGAGAACGGCCACCAGATCTCCGACCGTGGCCGGGTGCCGGCAACCATCATCGAGGCCTACGAAGCCGCACACTGACCGCGCGCGGCTGAGGTCGAGCCGCCCGCTCACATGAGCGGGCGGGCCCGACCTACTCAGTCGGCGTCGCCGCGTTCTGCCGCCTCGCGGAGTGACCTCCGGGTCTGTCCCTCAGCGACATCCGACCCGCTCGACTCCGTCGATCCCGCGGCGACCGACACGGTCTCGCGCTCGGTGAAGTCCACTCCGGGTTCCATCATGGATCCGACCTCGTCGGCGGCGTTCTTGGCCGCGAGCGCATTGTCGTCGGCTGCTTCCTGCAGCGCCGACTTCGCGCGCAGCGGCGGCGTCTTGAAGAACAGTGCGAGCACGAACGCGATCAGCACGACGAACATCGCGACCCAGTAGACCAGCACGGCCGAGGCGTTGAACGCGACCAGGATCGGCTTGGTGAGCCGGGAGTCGGCGCCGTTCAAGAACGACGTGTCGTTCAGTGCGCCGCCACCCAGCGAGCTGCCACCGCTCGAGTTCTTGAACTGGTCTTGCAGGGTCGGGACGAGACCGGCGACGAACGCCTCGCGCGCGGCGGCGTCCGAGAAGTCGAGCGTTACGGTGCCGTCGGCGGCGATCTTCGCGACCGGGATCTGCTGCGTGATCTGGGCGGCCGCGGCCGTCCGGGCCTGCGCGACAGCCGTCGCCGTGACTGCGGCCTGCTGGTCGGCCGGGACCTTCCCCGCCGCCACCTGATCGGCGACCGCGGCGGTCGCCGTGTCGGCCGCCTTCGTGAGGCCTCCCTCGATCTCGGCCTTGGTCGCGTCGGTGAGCTTCGAGACGATCGGCGTGTAGACCTGCGTCATGATTCCGGCGTTCTCGGGGGCCGACGAGACGGTCGGGTCGAGGGCGGCATCCAGTGCACCGCTCAAGGTGCCCTCGTCGGTGAACGACGTCTGGATGTTCGCGGGCAGCACCGTGAACAGGAGCGAGAGCAGCACCGCGGTGCCGAGCGTGCCACCGATCTGACGGAAGAACGTCGACGAACTCGTCGCCACACCCATGTCGCGCACGCCCACTGAGTTCTGGCTGGCGATCGTGAGCGTCTGCATGAGCTGGCCGAGGCCGAGGCCGATCAACAGCATCGCTCCCGCGATGAACCAGTACGACCGGTCGTACTGCAGGAACGTGAGCCAGAAGAAGCCGAGGGTGAGGAACGCGGTGCCGAGGATGGGGAACATCCGATACCGGCCCGTCCGGGCGATGAGCTGACCACTGGCGATCGATGCGATCATCAGGCCGAGGATCATCGGCAGCATCTGGAAGCCGCTCTGGGTCGGCGAGGAGCCGAGCACGAGCTGCAGGTAGAGCGGCAGGGTCAGCATCGCGCCGAACATGCCGAAGCCGATGAACACGCCGATGATCGTCGCCATCGAGAAGGTCGACGAGCGGAACAGCTTCAGCGGGATGAGCGCGTCGTCCTTCATCAGGTGCTCGATGATGACGAACGACAGGATGCCGATGCCACCGATTACGTAGCATCCGATGGCGATCAGCGAGCTCCAACCCCATTCCCGACCCTGCTCGGCCACCAGCAGCAGCGGCACCAGGGCGACGATGACGGCCGTGGCACCCCACCAGTCGATGCGGACCGAGCCGCGCGCGTGCTTCGGAATGTGCAGGAAGCGCCACACGATGGCCAGGGCGACGAGGCCGATCGGCACGTTGATGAGGAAGACCCAGCGCCATCCGGCGATGAACAGGATTTCGGGGGTGCCGGCGAACAGTCCACCCACGAGCGGTCCGATGACGCTGGAGACACCGAAGACGGCGAGGAAGTAGCCCTGGTATTTGGCGCGTTCGCGCGGGGCGAGGATGTCGCCCATGATGGCCAGCGGCATCGACATCAGACCACCCGCACCGAGTCCCTGCACCGCACGGAACGCCGCGAGCTCGATCATCGAGGTCGAGAAGCTCGCCAGGATCGAGCCGATGATGAACACGACGATCGCGAAGAGGAACAGCGGGCGGCGGCCGAAGATGTCGGAGAGCTTGCCGTAGATGGGCGTCGAGATCGTCGAGACGATGAGGTAGGCCGTGGTCACCCAGGCCTGCTGGCTGAGCCCGTGCAGGTCGTCGCCGATCGTGCGGATCGCCGTGCTGACGACCGTCTGGTCGAGGGCGGAGAGGAACATTCCCGCCATCAGTCCGAAGATCACGAACAGGATCATTCGGTGCGTCATGATCGGCACCGGACCGGTCGCCGGAGACGCGCGGCGGGTCGCCGCGCTCGCAGAGACAGCAACATTAGACATGGTTCACCCTCGACTTCGCGATACTGCCCTGGACGTCTGGGCTGGAACAATGGTACGGCGCACCGGCGAGTCCGGGTTCGACGGGCCGATCGAGACGAGGGCCGGACGGGAATGTCGCCGCCCGGTGAGGGCTTGAATTCGGTATGAAAGCCATCTCCTACTCCTCCACCGGCGACTCCTCGGTGCTCACTCTCTCCGACCGCCCCGTCCCCACCCCGGGGCCTGACGAGGTGCGCGTGCGGGTGGCCGTGTCGGGGGTGAACCCCAC
>JAHIOK010000078.1 GCA_018895315.1 Actinomycetota bacterium
CGGGGCGCCTCCGATCACGACGAATCGCCGCGCGCCCTGCGCAATGAGATGCTCGGCGGCCTCGACGCCGCCTGCGCGGTCGGTCGTGCGCACGCTCGGGAGCTCGAGGGACGGGTCGGTCCACGGGTCGAGCAGCACGACCGGGATGTCAGCGCTCTGCAGAACGGCGAGTTGAGTGGCGGTGGGAATGATCAGGCCGAGGACGACGCCCGCCGATCCCCGGGAGCGGATGCGCATCGGCCAGTCGTCGTCGGGGGTGTCGCGTTCGGCCGTGAGCACGAGGTCGTAGTCGAGCTGCGCGGCGGCCGTGTGCGCACCGGCGGTCACTTCGTCGGAGTATGGGTCGTGGAAGTGACCCAGAACGAGGTCGAACAGCAGCGAGGTGCCTGAGCGCGGTCTCCCGCGGCGCTCGTTCGATCGGGAATGCTCGAGCCTCTCGGCGGCAGCGAGCACGCGCGCACGGGTCGACGGCGACATCTCGCCGCGACCGCGAAGCGCGCGCGAGGCCGTCGACACGCTGACGCCGGCGGCGGAGGCCACATCTGTCAGGGTGGCCGGCCGGGAGGGAGGCATCCGTCTATTTTGCGCAATTTTCTGGTCATGCGCCACCCCCGCTGGCATCGTTGCCTTTCGAGCGCCCGCCGATGGCGGTGCGGCGCAGGGAAGGACGAGTCAGTGACGATACCTCTTCGAATCGCACTCATCGGGACAGGTTTCATGGGGCGTATGCATGCGCACGCGTGGCGCACCGCGCCCCGGTTCTTCGACCTTCCGCGAACTCCCGTGCTCGCCCTCTTGGCCGGCACGGATGCCGCGCGCACCGCGGTCGCGGCAGACGCGTGGGGCTTCGAGGAATCGACCGACGACTGGCGCCGTGCGATCGAACGGGACGACATCGACGTCATCGATATCTGCACCCCCGGAGATACGCACGCCGAGATCGCCCTCGCCGCCCTGGCTGCAGGCAAGCACGTGCTGTGCGAGAAGCCCCTCGCCAACGATGTGGCCGATGCCGATCGCATGGTGGCCGCCGCCGACCGCGCTGCCGCGGCCGGTGTCGTGAGCATGTGCGGTTTCAGCTACCGACGCACTCCCGCGCTCGCACTGGCCCGCCGCCTCATCGAGCAGGGCCGAGTGGGCGAAGTGCGCCACGTGCGCGCCCAGTACCTGCAGGACTGGCTCAGCGACCCGGAGGCGCCCTTCACATGGCGCCTGGATAAGTCGCGTGCGGGCTCCGGCACTCTGGGCGACATCGGTGCGCACAGCATCGACACCGCGCAGTGGCTGACCGGCGATGCCATTACCGCGGTCTCGGCGGTCACGCGCACCTTCGTCACATCGCGCCCCATGCTGAGTGAGCAGATCGGGCTCGGAGGCCGTGCGCACGAGGGCGCCGAGCGCAGGAGCGTCACGGTCGATGATGCGGCCGCATTCACCGCATCGTTCTCTTCCGGTGCTCTGGGGGTGTTCGAGGCGACCCGCCTGGCCACCGGACACCGCAACTCGAACCGCATCGAGATCAACGGCGATCGCGGTTCGATCTCGTTCGACTTCCGCGCGATGAACGAGCTCGACTTCTACGACGCCACCGACCCCGCCGACGAGCAGGGGTTCCGCCGCATCCAAGCGAACGAGGTCGGTCACCCGTACGCGGCGGCATGGTGGCCACCGGGCCACGGGCTCGGCTACGAGCACCTCTTCACCCATCAGAGCGTGGACTTCGTTCGTGCGATCGAGGGTGAGGAGACAGCCCGGCCGTCGTTCGCGGAGGCCGCGCGCGTGCAGCGGGTGCTGGCAGCCGTCGAGCGCAGTGCCGCACAGCAGAGCGTGTACGTCCCCGTCGAAGGAGAGAACTGATGACCGCATCCCGCAGAGCCCTCGTCGTCCGTGGAGGGTGGGAGGGGCACCATCCGGTCGAGGCGACCGAGTTGTTCTTCCCGTTTCTCGAGCGCAGCGGATTCGAGGTGCGCGTCGAGGAGTCCAACGAGGTATACGCCGACCACGAGGTGATGGCGGCCACCGATCTCGTGGTGCAGTCCGTCACGATGTCCGATATTTCGCGCGAGGCGTTCCTCGGGCTTCGGTCGGCGGTCGAGCGCGGAACGGGCCTCGCGGGCTGGCACGGCGGGATCGCCGACTCGTACCGCAACAACTCCGACTACCTCCAGCTGATCGGCGGGCAGTTCGCGACCCATCCCTCGAAGCATCCGGGCGAGTGCGGGGGAGATGAGACCGACAACTTCCTGACCCACACCATCGACCTCACCGACCTCGGCCGTGCCCACGAGATCACCGCGGGTCTCGAGGACTTCACCCTGCGCACCGAGCAGTACTGGGTGCTGCACGACGATCTCAACGACGTGCTGGCCACCACGACCCATCCCGTGCAGCCGTACCACCCGTGGCATCGGCCGATCACTTCACCCGCCGTCTGGACGCGGCTCTGGGGGGCGGGCCGTGTCTTCGTGTCGACTCCGGGTCACAGCATGGACGTCCTGCGCGACGAGAACGTCCGCACGATCATCGAGAGGGGAATGCTGTGGGCAAGCCGCACGGTATAGGCATCGTCGGACTCGGGGTCATCTCGGGAAGATATCTGGACACGCTCGCCACGCACCCCGACGTGCGCATCGTCGCGACGGCCGATCTCGACGCGGCGCGGGCCGCATCGGTCGCCGACGGCATCCCCGGGTGCCGGGCGATGACCGTGGCAGAGCTGGTCGCCGATGCTGACGTGCAGACGGTCATCAACCTGACCATTCCGGCGTCTCACGCCGAGGTCGCCATCGCCGCTCTGGCCCACGGCAAGAACGTCTACGGCGAGAAGCCGCTGGCGGCCACCTTCGCCGAAGCGGAGTCCGTGATGGATGCCGCAGGCACCGCCTGGGTCGGCGGTGCACCCGATACGGTGCTGGGCACGGGCATCCAGACCGCGCGCGCCGCGGTGGATGCGGGGCGGATCGGGCGCCCGGTGGCGGCGACCGCGACCTGGGTGTCGTCCGGGCATGAGGCGTGGCACCCGCATCCGGACTTCTACTACCGCGCCGGCGGTGGCCCGCTGCTGGACATGGGCCCGTACTACCTCACGTCGCTCGTCCAGATGCTCGGACCCGTCGTGCGCGTCACGGGTGCGTCGTCGCGTCTGCGCGAGAGCCGGGTGATCGGCTCGGGGCCGCGCGCAGGCGAGATCATCCCCGTCGAGGTCGACACACACGTGACGGGTGTGCTCGAGCATGCGGACGGAGCACTGTCGACTGTCACATTCAGCTTCGACGCGGTGGGAACGACGGCGGCGCCGATCGAGGTACACGGCGAGTCCGGCACGCTCAGCGTGCCCGACCCCAACATGTTCGACGGCGAAGTGCGGCTGCGCGTGCTCGGCGAGCAGGAGTGGACGACTCTCGAGCCGGCCGCCGGCTACGAGCGCGCTGAACGCGGCATCGGAATCATCGACTTCTTCCGAGACGGCGAGGGTCGAGCGAGCGGCGGCGTCGCCCTGCACGTCCTGGAGATCATGACCGCGCTCCTGCAGTCCGCCCGTGACGGCGAGCGCGTCACCCTGGGCACCACAGCCGAGCGCCCGACGCTCGTACCCCTCACCTCCTACGAAGAATGGAACAGACGATGACTGCAACGGCGCGAGCCATCATCGATCTCGATGTGACCGGACACACGATCAACCGCAACATCTACGGCCACTTCGCCGAGCATCTCGGCCGTTGCATCTACGACGGCTTCTGGGTCGGCGAGGACTCGCCGATCCCGAACGAACGCGGCATCCGTCTCGACATCGTCGAGGCTCTTCGGAGCCTCGACATCCCGAACCTTCGCTGGCCGGGTGGCTGCTTCGCAGACACCTATCACTGGAGGGATGGAATCGGCCCGCGCGAGTCGCGCCCGAAGATCGCGAACACGAACTGGGGGGACGTCGTGGAGAACAACCACTTCGGCACCCACGAGTTCATGGACCTCTGCGACATGCTCGGCGCCGCGGCGTACGTCAACGGCAACGTCGGCAGTGGAACAGTGCAAGAGATGGCCGACTGGGTCGAGTACCTCACCCGAGGTGACGACAGCCCGATGGCCCGGCTGCGTCGCGAGAACGGTCGTGACGAGCCGTGGAAGGTGCCGTTCTGGGGTCTGGGCAATGAGGCATGGGGATGCGGCGGCAACATGTCGGCCGAGCACTACGCCGAAGAGGCGCGGCGCTACGCGACTTTCTGCCGCGATCACGGCGGCAACACGCTCACGCGTATCGCGGCCGGCGCCAACGAGGATGACCTGAACTGGACGCGGGTCCTGATGAAGTCGCTGACGGAGTGCCTCGGATGCACGCTGTACGGACAGGACGTCTACCAGGC
>JAHIOK010000079.1 GCA_018895315.1 Actinomycetota bacterium
AATATATCTGAGGCTATTGCCCGGTCGCATTGCGTGTCGAGCGGGTGCCGGCGTGCCCGCTCAGGGCAGAAGCACCAGAACGCCCCCCACTGCGGAGAGCGCGGCGAGAACGAGTGCGATCACCACCAGGATGACGTGAACACGGAGGAATGGCGTCGCCCGGCCTGCGGCATCGCGTGCTCGCGGATCCTTCGCGACGCGGCGGAGGAAAGTCGGCCACGCAGCGACGTTGAAGACCGCGTTGGCGAACAATGTCAGAGCAAGGAAGGCAGCCACGCCTCGACGCTACCCCGCGCATCTGTCAGCATGGCGGGATGGAGCAGCTCGACACCTGGGTACGGGCCGAATTCACGGCTGACGGCACGACACGCGATGTCTATCGCAAGGGCTCGGGCACCGGGGTGATCATCATTCATGAGATTCCGGGTATCGAACCGGATCTCGTGGCCTTCGCCGAAGAGGTGGTTGCACGGGGTCACACCGTGGTTGTGCCGCACCTGTTCGGCACGCCCGGCGCCGGCTTCGGTTTCGGCAACATGATGGGGGAGCTGCGGCAATTCTGCGTTCGGCGTGAGTTCACCCTCTTCGCCCGCGGACGTACGAGTCCAGTCGCCGGATGGCTGCGAGCACTCGCCCGCGATCTCCACGCCGAAGCGGGCGGCGACGGCATCGGCGTGGTCGGACTGTGCTTCACCGGAGGCTTCGCGCTCGCCATGATGGTCGATGCTCCGGTGATCGCCCCGGTTCTGGCCGAGCCGTCTCTGCCCTTCCCCCTCGGCGCCGCACGCGGCGCCGATCTCGGCCTGAGTCCCGATGACCTCTCGGTCGTCAAGCAGAAGGCCGCGGCGGGGTGTGAAGTGCTGGGTCTGCGCTACCGTACCGACTCAGCGACCGGCACCCGCTTCGAAAGCCTGCGGCGCGAACTGGGGGACAAATTTCTGGCGGTGGAATTCGAGGGCCCGGGGCACTCGGTGTTGACGGCCCATCGACGCGAGTACGGAGTGGACCGCGTGCTGGACTTCTTCGACGAGAAGCTCGACGGCACACCACCCATGACCCCCGAGCGAGACGTGGCCGAAGAGCGTGCGCTCGAGGCGGCCTTGCCTCCGGGCTTCGAGGCCCAGATCTCGGGCGATCCGAAACGCGTACTGCTCTTCGTCGAGCGCGGACTCACTGCGTCCGGACGCGAACGCATCGAGGCGACGACCCGCACGCTGACGGGTGTGAACCCGGAGATCGTCCGCATCACTCCGTAGGTGCGCTGAGCGGGATGCTGACGGAGGTGACCGATCCACCGGCGACCGTGCCGAGCACATCGACGACCGGTGCGTCGAGTCTTTCGGCCGTCGGCTCGGGCACGCGTGGCTCGGACGGAAGTCCACCCCACTCATCAGGCGTTTCGGGACGTGCGGCGATCAGACCCATGCCGACCATTCTCGCGCGTGCGGGTTCTCTCCACCTGGGAATCGTCGATCAGATCGTGAAACGCCAGACGTATTCGATCCCGCTATCCGGAGCGAACCATGCCACCGTGACGACGGCGTCTTCGGGATCGAGATCGCACAGACACACTTCGCTCGATTCGCCGGG
Organism: Actinomycetota bacterium; assembly: GCA_018895315.1. GTDB lineage: Bacteria > Actinomycetota > Actinomycetes > Actinomycetales > Microbacteriaceae > Microbacterium. The sequence goes on from JAHIOK010000079.1 coordinate 1,591, forward strand.
CAGCATCTGCCCCCAGAGCGCGGTTTCGGGCGCGAATCGACTGCTGTCGATGAACACCCGCACGAAATCGGCGGCGGTGGCGCCGCCGTTCGTTACGAGCGGATGCTTCTGGTCGGCGCGGTCGATGCACCAGGGAACGCGGTAGGCAAGAGGCGGGCGGGGGTCATCAGGCTCGAGTGCGCGCAACATGCGACCGACGGTAGGAGCAGGCCCCGACGCGGAGGTCGCGGGTTTCCGGGTCGGACGCTGTGTCGGTGCACACTCGTTTCCCGGAGGGCCAGGGGGAGGAACCGGTGAGATCAGGTGGTGATGGCGGTCAGTACCGCGTAGGCCACCTGCGGGCCCGTGATGTCGGAGTGACCGCTGATGAAGGCATCCCCGTTCAGCGACCAGATCTGCCGCTGCGCGAGCGAGTAGGTCCCACCGACATCGAGCAGCTGAGCCATGATGTTGCCCGGAGTCTTCAGAGCGCCGTTGCGTCCGATGCCGCCGTAGGGGTCGCTCTCGTCGCCGAGACCGGCACCGATCTGGTTGGCGAGGCGGGAGGCGATCGGATAGGCAACGCCGACCGCCTTGTCGTGCGTCGAGTGCGTGACGATGATCGGTCCGTGGACGTTGGCAGGTGCCTTCTCGAAGAAGCCATCGGTGCCGGCGCCGTCCCAGTTGTACGCCATACCGAAGTGGCTGTAGGCCGCTTGCAGCAGTGACATCGACGACACGGGCGCCTTCGTGGCGAGTGCGGCCGCGGTGACGGCGCGTCCGCCGAAGGAATGCCCTGCCAGGTGCAGCCGGACGGCCGGAGCCGCGGCGTGCAGCCCTTCCAGAAGCGCCGCGATACCGATGCTCCCGACCTTTCCTGCGCGTTCCTTCATCGTGTAATACGTCGTGACGTTGAGGAGATTGCGCCCCACGCCGATGATGTCGCCGAAGAGCCCGAGCCCGGCGCCTGCGCCCTCGCCGACAAGCCCGGTGCCCATCGGGTCGACGTCGGCCGCGCCCCCGGCGGCGGCCGGCACTGCGTCATCCTGCCCCAGGGCCTTCGCGGCTTCCAGCACGGTGTCTTCGCTGGCGGTCGTGAGTGCCGTGAATGCGCCGACGTCCTCACCGGGCGAGGATGTCGGGAGAGTCTTCCGCAGCAGTGCAAGGTACTCGCGCTGTGCGTCCGAGGAGGTCTCGAGCTGCGGCACGAGAGCGACGAGCTTCTTCGCGACGACGGCGTCATCGATGCGCGCACGGATGTCGTCCTGGAGCGCGGCGACGTCGTCCTCGAGACCGGCGCCGGCCCCCTGGTCCTCCGGCGGAGCCCACAGGATCGACGGCCAGATCACTCCGATGACGACGAGCCGGCGATTCGCGGATGCCGCCACCCGGCCGCCCACCGACGCGACCGAGTGGATGAGCCTCTCATAGAGATCCCGCGCCTGCGCGGGCGAGTTGTTCCATCCGTGCGAGAGCACGAGGACGTCGGTGGCCTTCTCGCTCGCGATCAGAGCGGCGGCGGCCGACACCTGCGGGGGAGTGACGAGCTCACCCGCCTTGTCGAACTCGACCTCGGCGTATGGCAGGTCCATGATGTGCTCCTCTGCGAGTGGGGTGCTGCGGTCAGACCGCCTGGATGGCACGCATCGCGTCGACCAGCCCCGTGCCTTGAAATGTGCGTTCGCGACCCAGGTCGCTGGCGGAGTCCATCAAGATGCGCTTCAGATCGTCGGGTCGTCCCACGAATTCCCTGTGCACGGAGAGAAACGCCGCGGCCACCCCTGATACATGTGGCGCCGATATCGAGGTGCCGGAATCCTCGACATACGCGGCATCGGCCACCTGCTGACGCGCCTTCTCGAGCATCTGCCCCGCGCCGGCACTGACCACCCGCTCACCAGGAGCCACGAGATCGGGCTTGAGGCGGCCGTCTCCGGTCGGACCCTTCGACGAGAAGTACGACACGCCCGTCGAATAGGGCTTGATCGAGGTCGAACCCACGGTGATCGCACGCTGGGCATTGCCGGGGTCGTTGATGGTCATCCCGAATCCCAAACGCATCTCGCGCCCGGCGGTGTCCCGCGCGGCGCCATAGCCGGTGTTGCCCGCCGAGACGACCACGCAGACGCCGTTGGCGACGAGCCGGTCGACCTCGGCGCAGACCGGAGAGAGTCCGGTCGCGAACCAGGACGGGTCGAAGGGATACCCCAGCGATAGGTTGACGCCGTGCACGTTCAGCTCGCGACCGCCGTGGTTGAGCTCCTGAATGTACTCGAGGGCTTCGAGCAGCGACGCCACGTCGCCCGTGCGATCGGGGCGAAGGACGGTGCAGGAGAGGATCTTGGCCTGCGGCGCCATCCCACTGATCCGGGGGAGAACGACACGTTCGACTCCGGTGTCCCCTTCGGCCGTGCGGTACCAGGTCGCCGCGACGATGGGTTTGCGTGTCGTCGCGACCCTCCCCCCGGCAATGATCCCGGCGACGTGCGTGCCGTGTCCGTTCGTATCCACCAACGGGTCAGGAGAGTCGGCGACGAAGCTCTTGTGCACGATGCGCTCGGGAAGGACGAGCGTCTTCTCTCCGGCGAAATGGGCATGGGTCGCGTCGACGCCAGTGTCGAGCACGGCCCAGACGATGCCCGATCCGGTGGCTTCGAAGGCGCGCACGGCGGCATCCGCCTTCGTGGTCATGACGCTGCGGTGGATCGTGGCGCGCACTTCGAAATTGGGCCAGATACGCGAGATGAAACGGCGCGGAGCGGTGCGCTGATTGTGTCGAGACGACGTGCCCGCGCTGCCAGTGGCGCTGTCAGCGGTGACGAGGGTGAGGATCTGAGCGACATCCAACGCCGCCATCACATACGCGCGGGTCGTCCACACCGGGGTCTCCGGAGCCACCAT
>JAHIOK010000080.1 GCA_018895315.1 Actinomycetota bacterium
CCCTGGTAGCCCGACAAGATGACGTCGATCTCGGGGAATACACCGCGTTCTTCTATGCCGGTGATGACGTCGGCGACATCGTCCGGACTGATGAGCGGGCCGCGCCAGGCGCCGTATCCGGTGTGGTTCGAGAAATTCACGGTGTAGACCGGAAGCACCTCGACGCCGATGCGCTGCAGCGGGAAGACGGCGGCGGAGTTGCCCACGTGCCCGTATGCGACGGCGGACTGGATGGAGAGGATCCTCATCATCCGATCATCCCACCACCCGGCGGCGGTCATACCGGCGCGGGCGCCGTAGAATCTGTGATCATGACCGAGCACACCTCGCCCACCCCCCAGACTGGCTCCAGCCGCGTGAAGCGCGGACTTGCCGAGATGCTGAAGGGCGGCGTCATCATGGACGTCGTCACCGTCGAGCAGGCGAAGATTGCTGAGGATGCAGGCGCTGTCGCCGTGATGGCACTCGAGCGGGTTCCGGCCGACATCCGCGCACAGGGAGGGGTCTCTCGCATGAGCGACCCCGACATGATCGACGGGATCATCGACGCGGTGTCGATCCCGGTGATGGCCAAGGCCCGCATCGGACACTTCGTCGAGGCGCAGGTGCTGCAGCAACTCGGGGTCGACTACATCGACGAGTCAGAGGTTCTCTCGCCGGCTGACTACGTCAATCACATCGACAAGTGGCCGTTCACCGTCCCGTTCGTGTGCGGAGCCACCAACCTCGGTGAGGCACTGCGCCGGATCAATGAGGGTGCGGCGATGATCCGCTCCAAGGGTGAAGCCGGAACCGGCGACGTCTCGGAGGCGACGAAGCACATCCGCAAGATCTTGGGCGAGATCAACCACCTCCGCTCAATGACGAAGGATGAACTGTACGTCGCGGCCAAGGAACTGCAGGCACCGTACGAGCTCGTCGCCGAGATCGCCGAAACCGGCAAGCTCCCCGTTGTGCTCTTCGTCGCGGGTGGCGTGGCTACTCCCGCCGACGCCGCGATGATGATGCAGCTCGGCGCAGACGGAGTCTTCGTCGGTTCGGGCATCTTCAAGTCGGGAAATCCAGCCGAGCGTGCCGCGGCGATCGTCAAGGCGACCACCTTCTATGACGATGCCAAGATCATCGCGCAGGTTTCGCGAGGCTTGGGCGAGGCCATGGTCGGCATCAACGTCTCCGACCTGCCTGCACCGCACCGCCTCGCCGAGCGTGGCTGGTAACCGACCCCACGTCGGGGTCCTCGCATTGCAGGGTGACGTGCGCGAGCACGCTGGCATCCTGACCGACCTCGGCGCCGACGTCGAGCTCGTCCGTCGCCCGTTCGAGCTTTCCGCCGTCGACGGGCTCGTCATTCCGGGCGGTGAGTCGAGCGTCATCGACAAGCTCTCGCGGGCGTTCGGGATGCAGCAGTCTATCCGTGAGGCGATCGCCGCCGGTATGCCGATGTACGGCACGTGTGCGGGGCTCATCCTCCTCGCCGAACGGATCACCGACGGCATCGCCGGTCAGCAGACGTTCGGCGGACTCGACGTCACCGTGCAGCGCAACGCCTTCGGCGGTCAAATCGACTCGTTCGAGGCATATCTGGACGCCCCGGCGCTGGGCGAGCCACCGGTTCACGCTGTCTTCATCCGTGCACCCCTGGTGCAGAGCGTCGGACCGGACGTCGAGACCCTCGCGCGGCTGCACGACGGACGAGTGGTCGCGGTCCAGCAAGGGCCTCTGCTCGGCACGTCGTTCCACCCTGAGGTGAGCGGAGAGCAGCGCTTCCACCGCCGCTTCCTCGACCTCGTCCGGACTGCCTGATTCCGCCACATCCACGACCGCGGCTGGTGGCTCGCGGTAGCGTGCCGACATGGACACCTGGGTCGCACTACTGCGCGGAGTGAACGTGAACGGCATCACGATCCGAAGCGCCGACTTGACTGCGGTGTTCACAGGACTCGGATTCGCGAGCGTGAAGACGATCCTCGCCAGCGGCAACGTGCGCTTCGAGACGCACGAGGATCCAGCAGGCCGTGAGCGAGTCAAGACCACGATCGAGGAGAGCCTGCGCACGCGCTTCGGCTACGACGCGTGGATCGTGCTGGCGAGCCTCGCCGAGGTGCAGGCCGCGGTGGACGCCTTCCCTTTCGACGCGAACGATGCCCGCCGGCAGCCCTACGTCGTGTTCGGGTCAGACCAGACGGTGCTCGACGGCATCGCCGAGTCGGTGGCATCTCTCGATCCCGAGGTCGATCCGGTCGCCCGGGGCAACGCGGTGCTGTACTGGAATCCGGTGAAGGGCACGACGGTCGACACCCCGTTCGGGCGGATGCTGGGGCGCGCGGCATACCGACAGACCACGACGACCCGCAACCTACGCACGCTCCTGAAGATCCTCGGCCCGAGCGCGGCTACGCTCGCCGATCGGGCCTGAACTAGAATTGACGAAGGCCTCGAGCCGCACGACACGATCGGGAGAGACATGTCCGGACACTCCAAGTGGGCCACGACCAAGCACAAGAAGGCGATCGTCGACTCGCGCCGTGCCAAGGCGTGGGCGAAGCTCATCAAGAACATCGAAGTCGCCGCGAAGCTCGGCGGCGCGGACATGCAGGGAAATCCGACGCTGTTCGACGCTGTTCTCAAGGCGAAGAAGACCTCGGTCCCGAAGGACAACATCGACCGTGCCATCAAGCGCGGTGCGGGCCTGTCCGGTGAGAGCGTGGAGTACACCACGATCATGTACGAGGGATACGGCCCGAACGGCGTCGCGCTCCTGATCGAGTGCCTCACCGACAACAAGAACCGTGCGGCAGCCGAAGTGCGCACGGCGATGACTCGCAGCGGCGGCAACATGGCC
>JAHIOK010000005.1 GCA_018895315.1 Actinomycetota bacterium
ACCTCGGCGAACTCGAGCGCTTCGTCGAGGCCATGATCGCGATCAAGGCGGAGGCACTCGCCGTCGCCGCGGGGGAGTGGCCTGCAGACGACAACCCCCTGGTCGGAGCTCCTCACACCGCGGAGTCGATCGCCGTCGGACCGTGGGAGCACCCGTATTCCCGCGAGTTGGCGGTATACCCCACGCGGACGCTGGTGCGCACGAAGTACTGGCCACCCGTTCGACGAATCGACAACGCGTGGGGCGACCGCAACCTCGTCTGCGCCTGCCCACCCGTCGAGGCGTTCGCCTGATCGCGCCGGCAGCTCATGTCCGCCGTCGGTTCCCGCATCCCGGGGTAGAATGGGCGGATGCGTCAGCGCGCTCGTACGCGCTTTGTATCCGCAGTCATCCCCAACCAGGAGGTTTCGCCGTGGCCGGAAAGAATCAGGGCATCATCGAGCCCCCCATCGACAGCCTTCTCGGCAAGGTCGACTCCAAGTACCAGCTCGTGATCTTCGCGTCCAAGCGTGCGCGTCAGTTCAACGACTACTACTCCGACCTGCACGAGGGCAACCTCTTCGACAACGTGGGCCCGCTCGTCGACTCGACCGTCGAAGACAAGCCGCTCACGATCGCGATGCACGAGATCCACGAGAACAAGCTGCGCCTGCGTCACCTCGACGACTGAGTACCGCTGCGTCATTCATCGACTCGATGACCGCGAATGTCGGGCGTCGGGTGAAGACTGGTGTGCGTCCGCACCCGAGCTGGAGCATCGATGACCGAGCTGCGTCTGTTCACGTCCGAATCCGTCACTGAGGGCCATCCCGACAAGATCTGCGACCAGATCTCCGACAGCATCCTCGATGCGATCATCACCGATGATCCGCACGGCCGGGTGGCGGTCGAGACTCTGGTGACGACGGGGCTCGTGCACGTCGCCGGCGAGGTATCGACGAGTGCGTATGTCGAGATCCCCGCGATCGTTCGCGATGTCGTCAACCGCATCGGGTACACCTCGAGCGAGACCGGGTTCGACGGCGGCTCGTGCGGAGTGAGCGTTTCGATCGGTGCGCAGTCCTCCGACATCGCGGCGGGCGTCGACAAGGCGTTCGAACGCCGCGAAGACGGCTCGGTCGACCCGCGTGACGAGCAAGGTGCGGGCGACCAGGGCATCATGTTCGGCTTCGCCACCACCGAGACCCCGCAGCTCATGCCGATGGCGGCGTGGACCGCGCACCGCATGGCCGAGCGGCTCGCCGAGGTACGTCGCTCCGGTGCGCTGCCGTTCCTGCGCCCCGACGGCAAGACCCAGGTCACCCTGGGTTATGACGGGCACACGCCGAAGACCGTCGAGTCGGTGGTGCTGTCGACCCAGCACCACCCCGACATCTCGCAGAAAGAGCTGCGCGCACTCGTGCGCTCCGAGATCATCGACCCCGTGCTCGCTTCGACCGGTCTCGACCTGCCAGCGGTGACGTACTACATCAACCCGGCCGGCCCGTTCGTGATCGGCGGGCCCAAGGGCGACGCCGGGCTCACCGGCCGCAAGATCATCATCGACACGTACGGCGGCGCTGCACGGCACGGCGGCGGCGCATTCAGCGGCAAAGACCCATCGAAGGTGGACCGTTCAGCGGCCTACGCGATGCGGTGGGTCGCGAAGAACGCTGTGGCGGCAGGGCTCGCCGAGCGCCTCGAAGTGCAGATCGCCTATGCGATCGGCAAAGCGAAGCCCGTCGGCCTGTACGTCGAGACGTTCGGCACCGGCGTTGTCTCCGATGATGTGATCACGCGCGCCATCCGCGACGTGTTCGACCTGCGCCCCAAGGCGATCATCGACCAGCTCGATCTGCTGCGTCCGATCTACGCGCAGACCGCGGCCTACGGGCACTTCGGTCGCGAACTGCCCGACTTCACCTGGGAGCGCACCGACCGCGTCGACGAACTGCGCGCCGCCGCCGGTATCTGAGCATGACCGTGCGCCGGGTGGCGCGCGTCCTCCTCGACTCCCCGCTGCCCCAACTCGACAGACTCTTCGACTACGCCATTCCCGAGGACCTCGCTGAAGAGGCGCAGCCGGGCGTCCGCGTGCGGGTGCCCCTGCGCAGTGCGGGCCGCATGGTCGACGGCTTCCTCGTCGAGCTCGGCGAACCGGATGCGTCCGATCGCCCGCTCTCTGAGCTCGAGGCCGTCCTGTCACCGATGGTGGTTCTCCCGCTCCGGCTCTACACGCTCGCCCGCCGGGCCGCGGATCGCGCCGCCGGCTCGGTCGGCGACATCCTGCGCCTCGCGGTGCCGAAGCGGATGGTTCGCGCCGAGAAGGCATGGCGAGCCGCGGGGGAGCCTGCCCCGCCACAGTTGAGTGAGGCCAGTACGATGTGGGCCGATGCGGTGCTGGGCGAGTTCCCGGGCCTCGATGTCGGTATCGACCGGCATGATCGCATGGTCGTCGATGCCCCTCCGAGGCTTTCCGCGCTCCCGGATGGCGCGGATGTCGGGTCCTGGGCGCACCTGATGGCCGCCGCCGCCCTGCGATGCCTGGCTTCGGGACGCAGTGCCGTTCTGATCGTGCCGGACTATCGCGATCAGGAGCAGCTCGAGGCAGCACTGCGCGTCAGCGTGCCGGCCGACGCCCTGGTGCGCGCCGATGCGCGCCAGTCGGGACCGGAGCGCTACTCCGCGTACCTGCGCATACTTGCCGAGGTGCCGTGCGTCGTTTTCGGCAATCGGTCGGTGGTCTACGCCCCGGCGCACGATGTCGGCCTCATCGCCCTGTGGGATGACGGCGACACCCTCCTCGAAGAACCGCTGAGCCCCGGTGTGCACGCGCGGGATGCGGCTCTGCTGCGCCAAGAGCTGGATGGCTGCGGACTGCTGTTCCTCGGGCATACGCGCACCACCGATGTCGAACGTCTCGTCGGCGTCGGCTGGCTACGCGAGATCGCCCCGGCCCGGCGGGTCTCGCCTCGGGTGGTTCTCAGCGCGACGCGCGAAGGGGAATCGCGCGGCGCGCGCGTACCGTCCGCCGCCTTCGCCGCGGCGCGCGAAGCCCTCGCGCACGGTCCCGTCCTCGTGCAGGTCTCACGTCCCGGCTATGCGCCGACGCTCGTGTGCGCGGACTGCCGACGGCAGGCGCGCTGCGCGCACTGCGCCGGCCCGCTGAAAGCCCGTCGGCCCGGAGCCGTGCCCGACTGCGGGTGGTGCGGTCGATCTGCGAACGGGTGGGTGTGTGCCAACTGCAGCTCGACCAAGGTGCGTATGGCATCGGCGGGCAGCGAGCGCACTGCCGACGAACTCGGGCGGGCGTTTCCCGGTGTGCGCGTCATCGTCGCCGACGGCGCCCATCAGATCACCCGGGTCGATGAACGCCCTGCACTGGTGATCGCGACGCGCGGCGCCGAGCCGGTCGCGACCGGCGGCTATCGCGCCATCATCCTTCTCGACGGCGATCGGATGCTGATGTCCGATGACCTCCGCATCGGAGAGGCGTGCCTGCGGTGGTGGTCGAATGCGGCGGCCCTCGCGGCACCGGGAGCGCCAGTGCACCTCGTCGGCGTCGCCGGCGCCGTGGCTCGCGCGCTCGCCACCTGGACGCAGCCCGCTTATGCGCGCGCCGAACTCATCGAACGGGCGCCCCTGCTGATGCCGCCCACCGTCCGCGTCGCGAGCCTCGAAGGTGAGCCACGTGCGGTGGATGCTGCGGTGGCCGAGCTCCGCGCCCTGGTCCCCGACCTCGATGCAGCCGCGGTGCTCGGTCCCGTCCCGGTGACCGGGGCCGACGGGCCACCGCGATCGCGCGCGCTGGTGCGATTCGAGTACGCCCGTGGCC
>JAHIOK010000081.1 GCA_018895315.1 Actinomycetota bacterium
GTCTCGAAAGAGGATGCGCCGCGGTACTACCGACTCGTCGAGAACCTCTGCATCACTACGGGAACGCCGATGCCGGCGCTCTACGTCGTCGAAGACCCCGCACCGAACGCCTTCGCGACCGGGCGAAAGCCGGAAGAAGCGGCCATCACCGTCACGACCGGACTGTTCGAGCTCATGACCGATCGCGAACTCGAAGGCGTGCTCGCTCATGAGCTCGGCCACATCCGCAACTACGACATCCGCGTCTCGCTGATCGTCTTCGGGCTCGTGGTCGCCGTCGGCATCCTGGCCGACCTGCTGCTGCGCTTCACGTTCTTCGGAGGAGGGCGCCGCGGCGGTAACAATCAGTCGCAGATGATCTTCCTGCTGTTCGGCATCGTTGCCGCGATCGTTGCGCCGTTGCTTGCCGGCGCCGTGCAGGCCGCAATCTCACGGCAGCGTGAGTACCTCGCGGATGCGACGAGCGCCATGACCACCCGCGACCCCGAGGGCCTCGCTTCGGCGCTCGGCAAGCTGGGGGAGTACGGCAAACCTCTGCAGAAGGCGAACACGTCGATGGCGCACCTGTGGATCGCCGACCCGCTCCGCCCGAACGCCCTCGCGCGCATGTTCTCGACTCACCCGCCGCTGGCTGACCGCATCGAACGACTGCATAAGATCGGCGGCACGTTCTAGCACCGTCGCGCCGGGCTCGACCGTCAGGACGCGGCCCGTTCGTGACGGGATGCCTCGGGCATCGTGTCGGCGAGGTCTCCGGTCGCGTCGCCCCAGTACGAGATCGAGATGTGCTCGAGCTGTTGCCATGCCGCGGCGGTGCGCAGTTCTTCGCTGAGGCGCGCCGCGGCATCCGATCGTCTGCCATGCTCCCACCACGCGGACTGCACCCTCAGGGTCGATGCGGCGCGGTCGGCCTTCAGGTCGACCCGCCCGACGATGTCGTCGCCCACCAGAACCGGCAGCGAGTAGTAGCCGAACTGGCGCTTCGGTGCGGGGGTGTAGATCTCGATGCGGTAGTCGAAGTCGAACAGACGCGCAGCGCGATCGCGAAACCACACCACCGGGTCGAAGGGCGTGAGGATCGCCGCGGCATCGACACTCCGCGGCACGCGTGCGTCACGATGAAGCCATGCTTTCGCAGGGCGGCCGCCGCTCTCCCACCCCTGCACCGTGACCGGCTGGAGCTCTCCCGAGGCGCTCAGATCGCCGATCGCGGTCATGATCGCCCGGCGATCCTTCACCCGCCAGTAGTCCGCCAGGTCGGAGGCGGTGGCCACGCCGTACGCTCGTGCAGCCCGTCGCACGAGTTCGCGCACGGCCTCTTCCCGTGGCACGGGGCTTTCAAGGACCGCCGCAGGGATCACATGCTCTGCCAGTGCGTAGCGTCGCTCGAAACCGCGACGCCCGGCGATGGCGACCTCGCCGAACAGGAACAGATACTCCAGAGCGTGCTTCACGACGTCCCAGTCCCACCACGGGCCGCGCCGAGTCTGCTTCGCATCGTGGTCGATCTCGGCTGGTCGTAGCGGGCCGCGGGTCGCCAACTCGCCGCGCACCCAGTTGACGATCTCGCGATGAGTCTGGAACCAGCCGTTCGGGTCGGAGGCGTACTTCGCGTGGAGATCGTCCATTCGGAAGCGGAACAGCGACCAATCCTGCAGCGGGATGAACGCCGCGACGTGCGCCCAGGACTCCACGTAGGGAGAGGGATGGGCGAAGAGCAACCGGTCGAGCACGGCGGTGTCGTAGGCACCGAGCCGGGAGAACAGCGGCAGGTAATGCGAGCGCGCGAACACGTTGACCGAATCGATCTGCAGCACGCCCATGCGCGCCATCGCACCGTTCAGTTGACGCGTGCCCACCGCGGACGGCCGCGGTTTACCGAACCCCTGAGCGGCGAGGGTGATCCGGCGCGCGTCCGCGGCGCTGAGACTAGACGAAGCTCGCATCGTCGACGGTCGTCGTGCCCGCCGTTTTGCCCGGCGCCGTCTGATACGTCCAGTACAGGTTGGTGTGTGCGATCACGGCCGCGGGTTCGGGAGCGCCCCACGCGGTCTTGTCGCCCGCCGTGTGCGCGTCGCTGACGAGGATCGTGTCGTAACCCCGGGCGAATGCGCCATGGATCGTCGACCGGATGCACGCATCGGTCTCGGCACCGGCGACGAGGAGCCGGCCGACACCCGCCTGCGCGAGGACGTCGTCGAGATCGGTGCCCTCGAAAGAGTCACCGTGCAGCTTGTGCACGTGGGCTTCGTCGTCGCGCGGCGCCAGTTCGTCGACGATCTGCCAGCCGTCGGTTCCCTGGACGAGCTCGTCATCGGAGTGCTGCACCCAGACGACCGGTGCGCCGGCCTCGCGCGCCCGGTCTACCAACTGCGCCACGCGCGCGATCGTCGCGTCGCGCTCATAGGCCTCGCCGACCACGTCGGTCTGCACGTCGACCACGAGCAGTGCCGTGCCGTTTCTGCCTTCGAGAGTTGTCATCGTCGTACCTCCACGCACGAAGGTACTCCCCGCAGCAGACATCGCGTCAGCAGGCCGCGGCTTAGACTGAACAGATGACGACGAGCCCCGAGAACACGCCGAAGGGCTCGTTCTTCGACGCCCTCCGTGACCGTCGCAGAGTCGTCACCACCGAGATCTCCGATGCCCTGCCGCGAAGCCTCCGCGTCGCGGCGGCATTCGCCTGGCGGTTCCTCGTGATCGCCGCCGCAGTGGGCGTCGCGATCTGGCTGATCATCCAGCTGAAGCTTCTCGTCATCCCCTTGATGGTCGCGATCCTCGTGACGGCGCTCCTCTGGCCCGGCTTCTCATGGATGCTGCGCAAGAGCGTGCCCCGCTGGCTCGCGATCGTCATCGCGCTCCTGGGCACGGTCGCCATCGTCGGGGGACTGCTGTGGCTCGCCGTCTGGCAGATCACTGCACAGTGGTCCTCGGTGCAGGCGAGCACAGGAGAGGCGATCGCGGCCTTCCGGCAGTATCTGATCGATGGACCGCTTCACCTGACGGCCGACCAGATCGACGGACTCCTCGGTCAGACCTGGTCGCTCATGCAGGAGCAGGCATCGCTCCTGTGGTCGGGCGCTCTCGCCATCGGCACGACCGTGGGTCACGTCGTCACCGGTGCCGTGCTCTCGATCTTCGTCCTGCTGTGCATGCTCGCCGACGGTGGTGGCATCTGGAAGTGGACGACGCGTCTGTTCCCGAAGAGTGCTCAGCCCGCTGTGGATGGCGCTGCCCGCGCCGGTTGGTTGACCGTCGTCAACTACGCGCGCACGCAGCTGCTCGTCGCGACCATCGATGCGATCGGCATCGGGTTGGGCGCCCTCTTCTTGGGCGTCCCACTGGCGATCCCGGTCGCGGTGCTGGTCTTCCTCGGCTCGTTCATCCCGATCGTCGGCGCGGTGGTCACCGGAGCGGTCGCGGTGTTCTTGGCCCTCGTCTACAACGGTCCGTGGATCGCCCTGTGGATGCTGATCGTCGTGCTCGGGGTGCAGCAGCTGGAGGGTCACGTGCTGCAGCCGCTGCTGATGGGGTCTGCCGTCAAGGTGCATCCTCTCGCGGTGGTGCTGGTGGTCGCCGGGGGAGCGATGATCGCCGGTATCCCGGGCGCCCTGTTCGCGGTGCCGCTTGCGGCCTTCGTCAACGTCGTCGCCGTCTACCTGTCGACACGCTCATGGGAGACCGGGGCGCAACCGCTGCCGGGGGATCTGATCTGGAGCACCGTCCCACGAATGAGAAGGACCGACGCGTGAGCATACCCACCCTTGCCGAATTCGAGGATGCCGCCGCGCTCCTGAGCGGCATCATCACGCGCACGCCGCTGGATGAGTCGCTGCACCTCACCGAAGTCCTCGGCGTGCCGGTCTACCTCAAGCTCGAGAACCTGCAGCGCACCGGATCCTTCAAGATCCGCGGTGCCTCCTACCGGCTGTCGCGGCTGACGGCCGAAGAGCGTGCGCGCGGCGTCGTGGCCGCATCGGCAGGCAACCACGCCCAGGGCGTCGCCCTCGCGGCGCAGCAGCTCGGTATCGCCGCGACGATCTTCATGCCGCTCGGGGTGCCGGTGCCGAAGCTCCTGGCCACCCGCGGCTACGGGGCGGAGGTGATCCTCGAGGGTGACACCGTCGAGACGCCGCTGCGGCTGGCGGCGGAGTTCGCCGAACGCACCGGCGCGGTGCTGATCCATCCGTTCGACCATCGTGACGTCATCATCGGTCAGGGGACTCTCGGGCTGGAGCTGATGGACGAAGTGCCCGA
>JAHIOK010000082.1 GCA_018895315.1 Actinomycetota bacterium
CGCGGGCCTTTCCGCCGTCACGCTGCGGAGCGTGGCGGCGAGCGCCGGCGTCGCGCCGGCACTCGTGGCGCACTACGAGCCGCAGATGGATGCGCTGATCGCGCAGACCTTCCGCACGATCGTCGGAGCCGAGATCGCGGAGGTCGACGATCTCCTGGCGCGGCTGGACAGCCCGGGCGCCCGCATCCGAACCGTGGTCGACACCCTTCTGGACGGCACCCGCGACGACGTCACGGTTGTGTGGGTCGAAGCCTGGGCGCTCGGCCGTCGCAACGACGCCCTCGCCGCAGCGGTCCGCGAGCAGATGGACCGGTGGCAGGAGATCGTGCAGGGCGTCGTCGAGGAGGGTGCCGCCGCGGGCGAGTTCGTGACCGAGGACGCCGCCGCCGTCGCCTGGCAGATCCTGGGTATGGTCGACGGTCTCAACGCGCAGGCGCTCGTGCGCTGGAACGACGCCGGAGCTCGCGGATCGCTGATCCATCGTGCACTTGAGGGGATGCTGGGCCTCGGGCGCTGAGCCCTGGCGCGATGAGGCGTGGAGGGGATGCCGCGGGTGAGGGTTCTTGCGCGGGTACGGGCGTCGGCGGAAAGGACGCAGGGGACGGAGCTCTCGACCGCAGACGGGGGAGGTAGCCCATGAGACGGGCGGGATTCCTCCGCAGTCACGGGCCGAAGGGACTCCTCTCCGGACGTGCGCCGATTCCTCCCCAGCGGACCCGTGAAGACACCTCTCTACAGCCTTCAGATAGAGCGCCTGAACGGCTCTTTTTCGACCCGAGAATGTCGGTGGCCGCGACCAGAATGGAGGGTATGGAAGACCTCATCGCGACCCTCGAAGCGGTGGATGCCGCCCTCGGCGACGTGGTGTCCGGCGTGTTCGAGGGCAACGCGCTGGCGGGCGAGTCCGCCGACCGACTGTTGACCGTCGTCGGCATCGCGGCGCGGGTGGCGCGTCGGGCTGAGGCGTTGCTGATCGAGGGCGCGGCGCAGATCGACGAGCGGTCGCGGGTCGGGTGCGAGGAGAAGATGACCGCCCGCTACGGGTGTCGGTCGGTGTCGGAGCTGCTCCAGCGTGTGGCGCGGGTGTCGTCGCGGTCGGCCGGCGAGTACCTCAAGGCGGGGCACGCGATGTTCCAGCCGATTGCAGCCTCGACCGGGGAGTTGCTGCCGGCAGAGTTTCCGGCGCTGCGGCGGGCGCTTGCGGGCGGGGTCGTGGGGGTCGATGCAGTGCTGGCGGTGACCGGGCCGTTGTCGGGTCTGGTGGGTGCGGCGGGCCGCGCGGCGCATCTTGCCGCAGATGAGGAGCTTGCGGCGGCGGCATCCGGTGCCGGGGTCGACGGCGACCCCGCGGCGTGCGCAGACGATCTGAGGGCGTTGGCGGGTGCGTGGGCGATGTACTTCGACCAAGACGGAGCGGTGCCGCGCGAGACCGTCGCGATGCGCAAGCGGGGTATCACTCTCGGGACGTGCCGCGACGGGATCGTCCCGATCAGAGGCGCGCTGCTCCCCGAGGTCGCGGCGCAGCTGCGGTTGATCAGCGACAGCATCGTGAACCCCAAGGTCGAGGGGGCTTCGCTCACAGGCAACCCGTGGTTCGCAGAGACCCCTGACCCGGCAGCCGACGACGAGGCGTCGTCGGCGCGTGCGGATGAACGGACGCGTCCGCAGAAGCTGCACGACGCATTCGCGATCCTGCTCGGCAAGATCGCAGGTTCAGGGATGCTGCCGACCCTCGGCGGTGCCCCGCCGGTCTTGGTCGTCTCTGCGCGGGCGGACGACGTGGAGGAGGGTCGGGGATTCGCACACCTCGACGGATGCGACGAACCGGTCTCGATCGACGTCGCGCGGCAGGTGGCCTGCGCGGGTGCGGCGCAGCGGGTGGTGCTCGGTGAGGACGGTCGGATCGTGTCGCTGGGCACGATAGACCGGGTGTTCAACGTCGCACAGCGGCGGGCGATCGGGTTGCGTGACGGGGGATGCGTCATCCCGGGGTGCCACGTGCCGGCGTCGTGGTGTGAGCTGCATCACGTGACCGAGCATGCGGTCGGAGGCCCCACTCATACGGACAACGGGGTGATGGTGTGCTGGTGGCACCACAGGTCCCTCGCGACCAGCGGCTGGGGCATCCGGATGAACCGGGGGTCACCCGAAGTGCGTGGTCCGCGCTGGTGGGATCCGCAGACGAAGTGGCGGCCCGTCACGAAATCCCCTGTGCGTATGCGTGAACTCGTGGCACGGCGCACCTGACTCCGGTGCGGGGCGTAGGCGGGGTGCTCAGCGCGTCAGCGGACGGAGTTGGTCTTGATCGATGGGGAGATCCATCGAGTAGTAGACCTGGGTCGCCGTCATATCTCCCCAGTCATCCTTCTTGACGCGGATCCGGGTGGCCGACACCTCGGCGATGCGCACGCGCAACCAGCGATCGCCATCCAGACGCAGTTCGTAGGGTTCGGCGAGGTAGCTCAGGCCCAGGTCGTCGAGAGTCTCCTCCGCACGCATCCAGTCCACCACCTCGGTGAGTCGACGTCCCAAGAGATCGATGACGATGAAGCCTTCATCGACGGGTTTCATCCACCCCATGCGTTCGCCGTCTTCCCCGCGGCGATGCTCGATCCAGTCGGCTTCCATCCGTCGAGGCTACGCTCGTGCGCGCGGCAGCCGCATCGTGATCGTCGTGCCGCCCGGCCCGGTGTCGGTCACCTCGGTCGCGCCGCCAAGGCGTCCGACGGTGTCGTGCACGAGCGACAGCCCGATGCCGAACCCGGTGCGGGCATTCCCACCGCCGTCGATGGCCTCCGACGATCGAGCGAAGCGATCGAACACCCGCTCGGGCTCTATGCCGCGGATTCCCGTGCCGTGGTCGACGACGGCGATCGCGACCCGCGATCGTGTCGCACGCGTCACGATCGTGACACTCTCGCCGGGGGGCGAATGCTTGATCGCGTTGTCGACGAGGGCGACCAGTGCGCGATGCAGAGCGATCCGCGGCATCGCCACGGACACGTCGGCCGGTACATCGGTCGCGACGACCGCCACCCCGTGGTCTCTTCCGAGCAGCTGCATCGCATCGACCGCCGCATCCACGGCTTCGACCACGGCAAGCGGCATGACGGGATGGTCCGACGGCGAGACCTCGATCGAGCCGAGAAGATCCGTCACAACGGCGATGAGGTTGCGCGAGTCGACACGCAGTTCCTCGACAGTCGCGAAATGCGGGTCGGATGCGGCCATCGAGCGCTGCATCACCTGCAGGCGTGCGTCGAGGATCGCGAGCGGTGTCCGCAGCTCGTGCGAGGCATCCGCGACGAACCTCCGCTGCCGGCGCAGCGCGTCGACCAGCGGGGCCACCGCCCGCCGCGTCGCCAGAAGCCCGAGCGTGCCGGCGAGAAGCACGGCGAATCCGCCGATCACCAGCCCACCCACGAGGATGTCGAGGCCGCCGACATACACCTTCTCTTCGTGCAGTTGCGGATTGAGCAGCGATCCGAGCGGCACGCGGTTCAACACGAACGCGAATGCCGCCACGAGTACCGCGATGACGAGCACCGACACCGCGATCGTGATCCAGATGCCCACGCGCGCCGCGGTGCGCCGAACGAGCAGCGCATCGGCGTCATCGACGGTCGACGGTCGTCGTCTCACATCAGGCCCAGCCGATAGCCGCGACCCCGCACGGTGGTCACGACCGCGGGCTCGGTCTTGCGGCGCAGGTAGTGCACGTAGGTGTCGACGGTGC
>JAHIOK010000083.1 GCA_018895315.1 Actinomycetota bacterium
CTGCGCGAAGGCGGGCTCGCGCGACGGTGCGGAACGCCAGGGGACGATGACGGTGACGGGACGCATCCTTCCAGGCTACGGCGAGCTGAGGTGTTCGCGCCGCGATGGGAGGCTCGATGGCCCCCCGCGAGACGGCAAAGAAGCAGAACAGATCCGTGTCCGGATGCTGCTTCTTTGCCGTCTCGCGGATGGATCGGACCGGCTGGGGCCCGAGCCGAGGAGCTCTGTTCCGGCGTGGGCGATGTCGGCAAGGCCCCGCCTCCCCGTCCCGGCGTGCGCGGTCGTCTACGATTTCGGTGACCGAGGTATGAGAACGGCGGCCGTGCCGCGAACGAAAGGGCGTCATCCGTGCCGAAGAGGCGCTCGGGCATGCGTGCCCTGACGGTGCTGCTGGTGGTCGGCGGCTGCGCTGTCCTCGCGGCGGCGGTGCTCATCCCGATGCAGTTCGTGCTGACCGGCCGCGATGTGGCGCAGCCCGCGACCAGCGCAACGGTGGTCGCGCCGCAGGCATCCACCTCTCGTCCGGTCTCGCCCGCGCAGCAGATGCTCGAAGGCACCGAACTCGCGAAACCGTGCGCCGTGAGCTTCGTCGGCGACGGCATCACCGAACGCCCAAGCCTGCAGGAGCAGGGCACCCTGTTCGCGAACCTCCCCGTCCCGAAGCGTGATGGGGCTGTGTTCGCCGGGTGGTACGCGACGGCGGCGGATGCCGCATCCTTCGCTGCCCCTCACCGTGTCAACGGTGCCGATGTCGTCGTCTGCCCGACGAAGCTGCTGACGCTCTACGGTGCGTGGGAGACACCGGCCGAGGTCACGGCCGACGCGGTCAAGGTGCCGATCCTGATGTACCACCAGTTCACCGACAAGCCCGCGGGGGAAAAGGGCTGGCTGCGCTTGAACTACGACTTCATCGGGGCGTTCGACGAGAACATGACGTACCTCGCCGACAACCAGTTCTACTACCCGACGTGGGACGAGCTCGAGGCCTTCATCGACGGGAAGCTCGCCCTCCCGCATCACTCGGTCATCGTGAGCGACGACGACGCCGACGCAACGTGGCTCGCTATGGCGGTACCGGTGGTCGAGAAGTACAAAGTGCTCTCGACCTCCTTCGTGATCACGAGCGCCCGGCACGAGGGATCACCGTCCATGTACGTGCAGCAGCGCTCGCATACCGACGACATGCACTCGGCGGGAGCCAACGGAAAAGGCAAGATGGTCAACTTCACGGTGCCGCAGATCGTCGCCGATCTGGAGAAGTCCGCCGAGATCCTTCATGCGAAAGAAGTCATCGCGTATCCGTACGGGCACTACAACGCGACCGCCGAGGAAGGCGTGCACGAAGCAGGGTTCGATATGGCCGTCACGATCGACGGCGGCTACGTCACTCCGGGTGCCAACAAGCTCGCACTGCCCCGAGTGCGGATGAACTACGGCGCGACGCAGGCGCAGTTCATCGCCGCGGTCGGCTGAGTCCCGACCGGGTCACTCCCACACGCTGGGCGCTTCGCCGCGAGTGGAGGGGAGAGCGGATGCCGCGGCCCACTCCGCGATCCACGGAGCCAGCGGCGACAAGGTGTCGGGGCGGTGCAGCGCGGCGAACAGCTCCTCGTGCGGCACGATGCCACCCGAGCGGCGCAGGAAGCGCGCGCGCACGATCATCTCCGCGTACACCTCCCCCTTCACGACCGCGCGATGCATCATGTAGACCGACCTGTCGTCGTGCGCCATCAACCGGGATTCGACGGTGAACCGCTGCCAGAGTTCGAGCGATTTGCGGAAGGTGATGGTCTCACTGGCGACGACCGCGTACCACTTCTTCTCGTTGAGCACGTCCCAGAAGCCGGTGCGGATGAGCAGATCGAACCGGCCGAGGTCGAACAGCGAGGCGTAACGTCCGTTGTTCATGTGCCCGAGCAGATCGAGGTCGGTGGGCAGCGTGGTGATCCGCACCCGACCGACGGCGGTCGGAGCGATCGGCCCGCGACGACGCAGCATCGCCTTGGCATGCCAGATGGTGAGCAGAGTCCGCCAGATCACATTCACGATCGAACTGTAGCTTTCCGAGATCGAACGCGCGATTCCGTTGTGGAGTGACGATAGCGGTCGATGTGACATCCGACGCCGTCGAGAGTCGTCCCGAAGCGGATGGCTCGGAGCCGCTGCACGCCCGCTGCACGCCGCTGCGCGCCGCGATTCGCGGGTTGGTCGATGCCCGCGATTTCTCCTGTATCGATCCAGTGGATGCGCATCTGCGGTCGATTTCTCCCCGCGCTCCGGCCCGCGTAGAGTCTGGCCCATGGAAGCCGACCTCCAGACTGACATCGTCGTCCGACCCGTCCGCGACGTCGACGCCGAGGCCCTCGGTCGCGTGCACGCGACATGCTGGCACGAGACCTACGATCACCTGATCAGCAAGGCTGCGCTCGAGCGTGTCTCGTCCCGCCGCCTCGCTGAACTGTGGACCCACTGGGCCTCACAGGGTCCCGAGTACCGCATGCAGGCAGCCCTCGTCGACGGCGACATCGTCGGCTTCGCCGGCTCCGGACCTGCGCGCGACGACGACGCTCCCCGCGAGCGCGAGCTGTATTTCATCTACCTGCTCGACGCATGGCACGGCACGGGCATCGGCCAGCGCCTCTTCGAAGCGGTCGCCGACGAGGGCGACCACCTCTACCTGTGGGTCGCCGAAGACAACCCCCGTGCACATCGGTTCTACCAGCGCAACGGGTTCTCGCTCGACGGCGCCGCCCACACCGAACCCTTCCTCGGCGAGACCCTCACCGAGGTGCGGTTCGTCCGCTGATCCGCAGCCTGAATCAGTGACCGCGAGACGTCTCACCGTCTGGGCCCTCGAAGGAATCCCCGAGGTCACCCCGGGCGACGACCTCGTCGAGCTCATCGCGCGGGGCTCAGGGCCGGCACTCGAAGACGGCGACATCCTGGTGGTGACGTCGAAGATCGTCTCCAAAGCAGAGGGTCGCATCCTGCATGCCGATGACCGCGAGGACGCGATCACCCGCGAGA
>JAHIOK010000084.1 GCA_018895315.1 Actinomycetota bacterium
CGCGTTCGAAGCGGCGGCGGCAGCCCGTCACGGCGACTTCGGCGTGGTCGATATCGCCATCGCCCACGCCGCATCGCCCGAGGTCGCATTCCCCGAGATCCCGGATGCCGTCGCCGCTCGCGAGGTCGTCTCCGCACCGGCGGGGATCATGGGCGTCCTCTCGCGCGTGCTCATCGTCGAAGATCTGGAAGCGGCGCGATCCGCCACCGCGCTCCTCGCGGCGCACCCCGGTGTGCCGTACACCGTCGTGACGCGCATCGGAGAGATCGTCACCGAGCACACACTGCGTGCAGGATCCGGAGAAGGCCGCTCGCGGCTCGAACTCGCCGCCGAACGGGATGCCTCCGCCGACCGTCTGTCAGAGATCACGGTCGTCGCGGATTCGTTGCGCGAGGCACTCACCGACCGCTCGGCCGAACTTCAGGGCGCCCGGCATCGAACGAAGACGGCGCTCGACACGCTGCGCGCCCACGATGCGGCACTGGCGGCGCACACCGAGAAGGTGAACCGTGCCAGCATTCGCCACGAAGCGGCCAACGCCGAGTGCGACCGTCTCGAGGCGGGTTTGCGACAGGTCGAGTCGGCGGTCGACGATGCGGAATCCGCGGAACGCCTCGCTCAGGATCGCCTGAACGCGGCGCTGGAGGCTCCGCGCCCCATGCTCGATGCTTCCGCGCGAGACGGACTCCTCGATGCGCTCGAAGCCGCGCGCGATGCCGAGATGCGCGCGCGACTCGAGGTCGAGACACTCCGCGAGCGCGTTCGGGCGGGCGAGGCGCGGGTCGTTGCGCTAGAGCGTCAGCGCGATCGGGAACGAACAGCCGCCGCCGAGGCGGCCAGGCGCACGGTGATTCGCCGGGCACAACGCGACATCGCGGCGGAGGTCGCGGAGCGACTGCCCGCACTGCTGGACTCCGTCGACCGCTCGGTGAGTCAGGCCCGCGTCGAACTGGTCGCCGCGGAGAGCGCCCGCACCGCCGTGACCGCTGAGCTCACCACTCTCCGGACGCAGGATTCCACGGTGCGTGATCGCCTCGCGCGGCTGACCGAGAGTGTGCACGGGCTGGAGCTGCAGATCCATGAGAAGCGGCTGCACGTGTCGAGCCTCCTCGAGCGGGTGCAGTCCGAACTCGGCCTCGACGAAGACATTCTCGTTTCGGAATACTGTCCGACGCTGGCCGTACCGAGCATGGACGACGAGGGCGAGGCGACGCCGTACGATCGCGGGCTCCAGCGCAAGCGCCTGCAGGAGGCCGAACGCAAGCTGAGCCAGCTCGGACGCGTGAATCCGCTTGCCCTGGAGGAGTACGCGGCGCTCGAGCAGCGTCATCGCTTCCTGACCGAGCAGCTCGCAGACCTGACGCAGACCCGCAAGGACCTGATGACGATCATCGATGAACTCGACGAGCGCATGCAGGTGATCTTCCTCGCGGCGTTCGAAGACACGCGAATCGCATTCACCGAAGTGTTCCCGATCCTGTTCCCAGGCGGGACGGGAAGCATTTCGCTCACCAACCCGGACGATCCGTTGACAACGGGTATCGAGGTCGCAGTGCGTCCAGTCGGCAAGAAGATCGAGCGTCTGTCCCTGCTCTCCGGAGGGGAGCGATCGCTCGCAGCGGTCGCGCTTCTGACCGCGATCTTCAAAGCGCGCCCGAGTCCGTTCTACATCCTCGACGAGGTCGAGGCCGCCCTCGACGATGCGAACCTCGGCCGACTGCTCGGTGTTTTCGAGCAGCTGCGCGAGAGCAGCCAGCTGATCGTCATCACGCACCAGAAGCGCACCATGGAGATCGCCGACGCGCTGTACGGAGTCTCGATGCGCCAGGACGGTGTCTCCGCGGTGGTCGGTCAGCGAGTGGGGGACCGCGCTTCGGCATGACCGCTCCTCGGTCGTAGGCTCGGACCATGTCGACACGCTCTGCACGATCGTTCGTGCCGCTCGGGGTGCTGGCGGTGCTCGCGTTGCTCTCGGGATGTACGGCATCGACGTCCGGCACCACAGCGACAGACCGCGGGGCAACAGCGTCGCCGGCAGCCCCTGCGAAACAGCTCACCTTCGCCGCTGGCGTCGACCTCGACCCCGCGCTGATCGCACAATGGTCCGACACCTTCGGCGCGGACTCCGATTACACCGCCTCGCGGCCCGACGACGGTAAAGGGAATTGGGGCTATACGAGCACGACCACTCAGTGCATCGTGAGCTTTTGGCAGGGAGGCCTTGCAGGGCTGAGTGCGACGGGTGACGACAGCACACTCTCCGATGCGCTTCTGGCCGTCCGGCTCGGAGTCACTGTCGAAGAGCTCGCCCCTCACACCTCGGACACGGCCGTTGCCGCATCGCCCGAAGGGATCGTCGAGATGCGCGCCGTGACCGGGGCGGACTCCACGTCCGGGGTCAACTATGTCGTCGCTGCACGAGCGTTCGGTACTTTGAAGGCAGGGGTTATCGCCGATGTCACCTGCCCGGCGGGGCAAGACGCCAAGGCGCAGTTCACCGCGATGGCCGCCAAAGACCTCACAATCGCCTTCGGATCGAAGTAGGAATCACCGGCCGGAGTGCCGGGTCGATCTGCACGGGAGGTGCGCGCAACTTTTTGCACGCCCCGTAGGCTGGAGGCATGGCTGAGAGTTCCTGGTCGCTCGGTCGCGCACTGCGCGGCATGTTCGTCAAACCGACGATCGACGAGACCACCTGGGACGACCTCGAAACGGCTCTGCTGACAGCGGACTTCGGCCCCGACATCACCGAGCGGATCGTCGAGGAACTGCGCGAGAAGGTGGAGCGCTTCCGCACGACGGATCCGAAAGACCTGCAGAGAATGCTGCGGGAGACACTCGAAGAGCACTTCTCGAAGTTCGACACCACGCTGCGTCTCACCGAGCGGCCGGCGGTCGTGCTCGTCGTCGGGGTGAACGGCGTGGGCAAGACGACCACGATCGGCAAATTCGCAAAGTTCCTGCAGCGTTACGGTCGCACCGTCGTCGTCGGCGCGGCCGACACGTTCCGCGCAGCTGCGGTCGACCAGCTCGCCACCTGGGCGGAGCGGGGCGGAGCCGCGATCGTGCGGCCTCAACAGGAAGGCCAGGACCCGGCATCCGTCGCCTTCCAGACCATCGAGTACGCGAAGCAGACCGGCACCGAGATCGTGCTGGTCGACACGGCGGGTCGCCTGCACACCAAGGGGGGCCTGATGGATGAACTCGGCAAGATCCGCCGCGTGATCGAAAAGCAGGCGCCGATCAGCGAAGTGCTCCTCGTGCTCGACGCGACCACCGGTCAGAACGGCGTGCTGCAGGCGCAGGCGTTCCTCGAGCACGCCGGTGTCACCGGTCTCGTCCTGACGAAACTCGACGGGTCCGCAAAGGGCGGTTTCGTGCTCGC
>JAHIOK010000006.1 GCA_018895315.1 Actinomycetota bacterium
GAAGCCCACCGACTACACGACGGTCGCCGTGCACGCCGGCGCCACCGCGATCGCCGCACTTCAGCGCGGTGAGGCGGACTGCGTCATGACGACGCAGCCGACTGTGGCGGCACTCGAGTCGCAGGGCATCGCCGTCTCGGCGATCGACCTCGCCACGACCGAGGGTGCACAGAAGAACCTCGGCGGCGCATGGCCGGCAGCCGGTCTGATCGCCGACGGCAACTGGGCCGACCAGCACAAGGACATCGTGCAGAAGGTCGTCACCGCCCTCGTTGCCACGATGAACTGGATGAGCACGCACACCGCGCAGGACGTCGCCGACAAACTGCCGCAGGACTTCGTGCAGAACAGCACGGTCAGCAAGGCGGATTACGTGAAGGCCCTGCAGGCGGACTATGGTCAGTTCCTGCCCGACGGCCTCATGCCCGCCGGTGGTCCGAAGACGATCTTCCAGATGCTCAACGCCATCGGCACCGACGTGAGCAAGGTGAGCTTCGCGTCGACCTTCACGAACGACTACGCGAACGTGGCACTCAAGCAGCTGGGCATCACGCCCACGACCAAGGCGGCCGACACCACGAACGGCTGAGCCGACCGCTTCCGGAGCGAGGACCCGCGCATCCCGATGCGCGGGTCCTCGTGCGTCGGGGGGTGCGGAACATCGCATCGCGCGCCTACGTTGGAGACACCGACGAAGGGATGCGCCATGACCGAATCCACACCCGAGATCACTGTGACCCGCAACGACGAGGCGCAGCGATACG
This sequence comes from Actinomycetota bacterium, assembly GCA_018895315.1. Classification (GTDB taxonomy): domain Bacteria; phylum Actinomycetota; class Actinomycetes; order Actinomycetales; family Microbacteriaceae; genus Microbacterium. The sequence continues at coordinate 765 of JAHIOK010000006.1, forward strand.
AGATCCACGTAGACGGGGCGCTGGGTGGCTTCACGGAGTTCACCGAGGGCGAGGGCGGCAGCCTGGTCTTTCCGCACACGCTGGTCGACCCGGCCTTCAAGGGCCAGGGACTGGGCTCGATCCTCGTGGGCGAGGCGCTCGCCGACACCGCTCGCCGGGGCGAAGCCGTGGTGCCGGAGTGCCCGTTCGTCGCGCATTACCTGAAGGGCAATGACGTCCCGGGCCTGATCATCGACTGGCCCGAGACCGAGGATGCCGCCGACGCGGCGAACCCCGGAGAGCCCGCGTGACCCGACTCGACGCCGACGCGCCCGAGGCCACCGCCGAGGGTGCGGCCGAGTGCGACGGGCCACGTGCTCTGCTGCTCGAGGCCCGCGAGGTGCCGCTCGGCGGCGTGCGGGCTATGGAGGTGCACCGGAGTCTCCCCCAGCGCGACCTCCCGATGATCGGGGCATGGTGCTTCCTCGACCGCTTCGGCCCGCAGGTCGCGAAGATGCGCGTCGAACCACATCCGCATATCGGCCTGCAGACCGTCACGTGGCCGTTCGTCGGCGATGTGCGCCACCGCGACGCCCTCGGCAGCGACGTCGTGATCACCCGAGGCCAGCTCAACCTGATGACCAGCGGTGCGGGCATCGCGCATTCCGAGTACTCGGTCGGCGAGGATGCCACCGCGCTCGACGCCCTTCAGCTCTGGGTGGCGCTGCCCGAGTCGCGCCGACACGGGGGCCCCGCATTCGAGCAGCACGCGGATCTGCCCGAGATCACTCTGCCCGCCGTCCACGGACCGGATGCCGCGGCCACCGTCGTGATGGGAGAGCTGGCCGGCACGGCCTCACCGGCGGCAGCCTACACACCGCTCGTCGGCGCCGAGCTGCGACTTGCTCCCGGATCGCGCATCGACCTTCCGCTGACTCCGACCTGGGAGTACGGCATCCTCGCGGTGGAGGGTGAGATCGGGGTTGCGGCCGGCATTCCCCCGGCCGGCACCGAAGAAGGCGGAGACGCCGACGCCGACATCGCCGTCACCCCTCAGCATTTGTTGTATCTGGGACTCGGGCGCGTCAGCATCCAGCTCTCGAGCGACGCCGGTGCGACGGTGTTCCTGCTCGGCGGAGAGCCGTTTCCTGACGAGATCGTGATGTGGTGGAACTTCGTCGGCCGCTCGCACGAAGAAATCGTCACGGCGCGGGATGCCTGGGAGTCCGGTGCCGCCCGCTTCGGCCACGTGATCGATCACGGCGACGAACGCATTCCCGCGCCTCCCCTGCCTGCGGTACGACTCACGCGCCGCCGACGCCGCATCTGAGCAACCGCCCCGCGAAACCGGTGCCGACACGCAGTCGGCATATGCACATGGGCGCCCCGGGTCGAAACCCGGAGCGCCCATGTGCTCAGCGGATCAGCGGAAGACGAGGAATCCGGAGAACCCGGTCGACGCCTCCACCGTGTCACTGCCGGGGTAGCTCACGATCACGATGTGCAGGCCGCGGCTCTGCTTGGGCAGCTTCACGGTCACCGTCCCGTCGGCGAGCAGAGTGCCGATGTACTTCTTCGAAGAGACCCACACCGTCACTGCACCGGTCGCCGCGGCACCGCCCGTGGGCGACACCTTCACGGTCACGGCGTAGTCCTGCGACGACGTTCCGATGTAGCGGTTCATCGACACCGAGGTGTGCGAGACGAACTTCACGAACAGCCCATTGCTCACCGCCGAGCCCGGGTTGACGTTGCCGTCAGCGGTGGCGGTGACCCGCACCGTCAGAGTGGTTCCGACGTCCGCTTTGACCACCTTGTACGACGTGCCCGTCGCGCCGTGAATCGGCTGACCGTCACGCAGCCACTGGTATGCCAGAGTCACCGCTGCCGGATCCCACGTACCCGCGGTCGC
>JAHIOK010000085.1 GCA_018895315.1 Actinomycetota bacterium
GAGCCGCCGCAAGACGTGGGTGGCCTGCGACGAGCATGTCTCGTACCTGCGGGAATTCCTCGCGGCGAGGGATTTTCCGCTCGAGGTGCACCCCCTCGATCGAGTGGGTGATCCGGCGTGAGTCGGACGTCGGCGCCCCCGGTCGTCCGGTGGGCTGCCTACGTCGGCGTCGCGATCCTCTTCGCGATCGCGTGCGCCTACCTCTCGAATTGGCAGTTCTCCCGCAACGCCGAGCGATCCACACAGCTCGCGCTCCTCGACGGCAACTACGACGCTCAGCCGGTCTCTCTCGCCACGCTGATCCCCGAGGGCGGCACGTTCTCGGCCGCTGACGAATGGCGCCCGGTCACGCTGACCGGAACCTATCTGGCGGACTCACAGCTGCTCGCGCGCAATCGCGTGCACGCCGGAACCGCCGCCTACGAGATCCTCGTGCCCTTCCAGCTCGCCGACGGTCGGGTTTTCCTGGTGAACCGCGGCTGGGAGCCCCCGGGAAACACCCAGTCCTTGCCCGACGACATCCCCTCAGCACCCTCCGGCGAGGTGACCGTCGTCGTGAGACTGAAACCCGGCGAAGCTCTCCCCTCCTCAGGGCGCGGCGCTCCTGACGGGCAAGTGCCGACCATCAACCTCCCCCTCATCGCCGAGGACATCGGCTCGGCCGGCGCGCGCCTCGAGCAGAGCGCATACGGACTGCTCGTTTCGGAGTCCCCCGCCCCCTCGGATGCCCCTCAGGGCTTCGAGGAGCCGTCGATCGACCCGGGGCCGTTCCTGTCGTACGCCGTGCAGTGGGTGCTGTTCGCCGTGATGGGCTTCGTCTTCATCGGGTACGTCATCCGCTCGGAGCGACGTGCTCGGCGAGAAGACGCCGAAGATGCGGCAGAAGCAGCCGCCATCGCCGCGTCGACCGATGCAGAGCAGGCGGCGATCGCCGTGGCCGCGGTGTCCGAGCGTCGCAAGAAGGTCAGAGACGCGCGCAAGCCGCGAGACCGCGATGCCGAGGACGAGGACTCGCTGCTCGACAGCGCTCGCCGCTGATCAGGCGAGGGTGATGAGGTCGATGTAGTCGCGGCCCCAGATGTCTTCTACACCGTCGGGCATGATCAGCACCCGCTCCGGGTTGAGCGCCTGCACGGCGCCCTCGTCGTGCGAGACGAGTACGACGGCGCCCTCGTAGTGCGCCAGCGCATCGAGGATCTCTTCGCGCGAAGCAGGGTCGAGGTTGTTGGTGGGCTCATCGAGGAGCAGCATGTTGGCCGACGACACGACGAGCGTCGCGAGCGACAGGCGCGTCTTCTCTCCACCCGAGAGCACGCCGGCGGGCTTGAGCACATCGTCACCGGTGAACAGGAACGAGCCGAGCACCTTGCGCGCCTCGGTCGCGGTGATGTCGGGTGCGGCCGACATCATGTTTTCGAGCACCGAGCGCCCCACATCCAAGTTCTCGTGCTCCTGGGCGTAATAACCGACCTTCAGTCCGTGACCGGGCTCGAGCTGGCCCGTGTCGGGCTGATCAACGCCGGCGAGGATGCGGAGAAGCGTCGTCTTGCCGGCACCGTTCAGACCCAGAATGACCACCTTGGAGCCGCGGTCGATCGCGAGATCGACATCCGTGAAGATCTCCAGCGAGCCATACGACTTCGACAACCCCGACGCCATGAGGGGCGTCTTTCCGCACGCCGAGGGCTTCGGGAACCGCAGCTTCGCGACGCGCTCTTCCTGCCGCACATCATCGAGTCCGGAGAGCATCTTCTCGGCGCGAGCGACCATCTGGTGCGCCGCGGCCGCCTTGGATGCCTTCGCCCCGAAGCGCGCAGCCTGCATCTGCAGTTGCGTCGCCTTCTTCTCGACGCCCGCGCGTTCCTTCTTACGGCGCTCTTCGTCGGCGACACGCTGACGGAGGTAGTTCTTCCAGTTCATGTTGTAGATGTCGATGACCTGACGGTTCGCATCCAGGTAGAACACGCGGTTCACGGTCTCGCCGACGAGCTCGACATCGTGGCTGATGACGATCAGCCCGCCCTTGTAGTTCTTCAAGAACTCGCGCAGCCACACGACGCTGTCGGCATCGAGGTGGTTGGTCGGCTCGTCGAGGATCATCGAGTCGGCATCCGAGAACAGGATGCGGGCGAGCTCGATGCGACGGCGCTGACCGCCCGACAGGGTGCTCAGCGGCTGATCGAGGATCCGATCGGGCAGCGAGAGGTTGTTCGCGATGACCGCGGCTTCTGCCTCGGCCGTGTATCCCCCGAGCGCTTCGAAGCGCTCGGTGAGGTTGCCGTAGGTGCGCATGGCCTTGGCGGCGACATCCGGGTCGTCATCACCCATCTGCAGCGTCGCCTCGTGCATGCCGAGGGCGAGGGTTCCCAGTCCGCGA
>JAHIOK010000086.1 GCA_018895315.1 Actinomycetota bacterium
ACGCGCACCGCCGAGGCACCCGGTGCACGCCGGTCGTGCCGCACCTCGAGCGCGCCGAGGGCGCAGTGGGCCACGGCATTCGACACCTCGGCGTCGAGCACGATCGCCTCGCCGAGGAAGAGCCCGGTCGCCTCGGTGACCGGATCGTCGAAAACCTCCGCCGGCGGGCCGGCCTGCACGATCTCGCCGGCGACGATCACCGCGATCTGCTGGCCGAACGACAGGGCTTCCTCTTGGTCGTGGGTCACGAGGATCGTCGTGACGCCGCTCCGCTCCAGCGCCTCGATGACCGCTTGCCGTGTCTGGGCGCGGAGCCCCGTGTCGAGCGAGCTGAATGGCTCGTCGAGCAGGATGATCGCGGGTTCCGGTGCGAGTGCCCGTGCCAGGGCGACGCGCTGCTGCTGTCCGCCCGACAGCTCGTGGGGATAGCGCTCCAGCAGGGCGGGATCGAGGGCGACGAGCTCGGCGACCTCCCGCACGCGCGCGTCACGAGCGGCACGGTCCCCTCGCGAGGGGAGACCGAAGCGGATGTTGCGGGCCACGGTCAGATGCGGAAACAGGGCGCCGTCCTGGGCGACATAGCCCACACCGCGGCGGTGCGCGGGCACCGGCGCCGGGCCGCCCGCCACGACGACATCGCCGAGGGTGATGGCCCCGGCATCCGGCGTCTCGAAGCCTGCGATGAGCCGGAGGAGCGTGCTCTTGCCGCTGCCCGATGCGCCGACGATCGCCGTGCGGGTCCCCGCCGGCACGCGCAGCGACACGCCGGTCAGCACGGGCGCTCCCCCGAGCGACTTGCACACTCCGTCGAGCTGCAGAGCGGTCATGAGCGGGCGCGCTTTCGGGTCTGCGCGAAGAGGATCGCGACGGCGGGGGCGGAGAGCAGAATCAGCAGGAGCGCATAGGGCGCGGCATCCGAATATGCCACAGACGAGCTCGCCGACCAGAACTGGGTCGCGAGCGTGCGCGTGCCGTTGGGGGCGAGCAGCAGCGTCGCGGTGAGTTCGTTGGCGACGCCGAGCGCCACGAGGGCCGCGGCCGCGCCGATGGAGGGCAGCATGAGCGGCAGCGTGACACGCAGTCGGGCGGCCAGCGGCGAGCGCCCGAGCGAACGAGCGGCTTCTTCGAGGGCGATCGGGGCTTGCGCAAGGCCGCTGCGGACGCTCACCAGCGCCCGCGGCAGGAAGATGATGACGTAGGCCAGCACGACGGTGACGACGGTCTGGTAGAGCCCCGGTGCGAGTCGGATCGTCACCGTGACGAGCGCGAGGGCGATGATGATCGCGGGCAGGCTGCTGGCGACGTACGTCGATCCTTCGAGCATCCGCGACCAGCGGCTGGCATGCCGGATGCTGAGCCACGCGACCGGCAGGGCCACCAGCACCGTGACCACGGCGCCGAGAAGAGCGAGCCCGACGGTCTGGGTGATCGCCTGCGGCAGTTCACGCTGTGCCCACGGGTCGCCGACGCTCAGCCACCGCACGAGGCTCGCGAGCGGAACGCCGAGGGAGAGCACGGCGAGGGTCAGCAGGCCTCCGAGCGACAGGATGGTTGCCGCGATGCCCAGGCGAAGCGGCAGGGCGGCGCGCGCAGCCCCCGAGCCGATGCGGGCGTACCGCGAACGGCCGCGGGTGGATGCCTCGACCACCAGCAGCACGAGACAGATCGTGGCGAGCACGACGCCGAGGGCGCTGGCGGCGGGGCCGGCGAAGGTCGACTCGTACTGCACCACGATCGCCGTGGTGAAGGTGTCGAAGCGGATCAGGGCGAACGCGCCGTATTCGGCGAGCAGGTGCAGGGCGACCAGGAGCGCGCCGCCCCAGATCGCCAGGCGCAACTGGGGCAGGACGACGCGAAAGAACACCGCGAACGAGCCGCGCCCGAGCGACCGCGCGGTCTCTTCGAGGGCGGGGTCGAGGCCACGGAGGGCGGCGATCGTGGGCAGATAGACGAGCGGGAAGTACGCGAGCGTCGCGATGAGCAGACCGCCGCCGAGGCCCGAGATCGACGGCACGGCGCTGACCCACCCGTAGCTGGAGACGAACGCGGGGATCGCGAGCGGTGCGGCGAGCAGGATCGCCCAGGCGCGCCGGCCGGGCAGGGTCGTGCGCTCGACGAGCCAGGCTCCGCCCACCCCGAGCGCGACGCACAGCGGCACCGCGAACAGGAGGAGCAGGACGGTGTTCACGAGCAGCTCGCCGACCTTGGGCCGGAAGATCAGCGAGGCGAGCGTGGGCCAGCCGACCTGGAAGCCGACCGTCACCACGAAGCCGACCGGAATGAGCATCACGACGGTGATCAGCAGCACGAGCACCACGAGCACCACGGAAGGGCGCCGGCGCTGTGCCGGCGCCCTCCGCGGGCTCGGTGTCCCCGGGGGGATCGAGGTCGTGATGGTCGAGGTCACCTAGAGCAGGCCCGCCTGCGTCATCAGATCGGTGACCTCGGAGCTGTTCAGCGTCGACGGGTCGATCGTCGGTGCATCCAGCGAGTCGAGGCTCGGAAGGGCCGGGTTCGGGGTGACGTCGCTGCCGACCGGATACTCGAGGCTCGCGCCGGTCTGCAGGATGCCCTGGCCCGCCTTGCCGGTGATGAACTTCAGGAACGCCTGCGCGGCGGCCTGGTTCTTCGACGACTTCAGCACGCCGCCGCCCGAAACGCTGACGAAGGCACCCGGGTCCTGGTTCTTGAAGTAGTGCAGCGCCGTGTTGGCGCTGTTCTCCTTCGTGCCGGCCTGGTCGATGAACCAGTAGTAGTGGTAGATGACACCCACGGGGACCTGGCCCGCGTTCACGGCCTTCATGACCGTGCTGTTGCCCTTGTACGCGGTGGAATTCTCCTTCATCGCGGTCAGCCACGCGAGGGTGGCATCCTTGCCCTTCTCCTGCAGGAGAGCGGAGACGATGGCCTGGAAGTCGGCGCCGCTCGGCGAGGCCGCCCACTTGCCCTTGAAGGATGCGTCGGCCAGGTCGAGGAGCGACGCGGGCAGCTCGGATTCGGAGATCAGCGAGGGGTTGTAGACCAGCACGGTCGAGCGGGCGGCGATGCCGGTCCACTTGCCGGTGGATGGCTTGTAGGCGGTGGGCACCTGGGCGAGCGTGTCGGCGTCGACGTCGGCGAACAGGCCGGCGTTCTCGACGAGCGACATCGCGGGCGAGTTCTCGGTGAGGAACACGTCGGCCGGGGATGCCGCGCCTTCGGCGATGATCTGGTTGCCGAGTTCGGAGTCGGAGCCGTTGCGGAGCGTGACGGTGACGCCCGTCTCCTTGGTGAACTCGTCGGCCCATGCCTGCGTGAGCTCTTCGTGCTGGGCGTTGTAGACGGTGATCGTCGAGCCGGAGATCGAGGGCGTTCCGGTGGCTGCGGGAGTCGCTGCCCCGGTCGAGCAGGCGGTCAGGGTCAGGGCGGCAGTCGATGCCAGGGCGAGAGCGAGAGTCACGCGCTTCATGGGGAGTCCTCGTGGGTTTCTTCAGAAGTACAAAGCGAACAAAGGCAAGCCTAACCTCAAATTCGCGATGGTCGTGACGAGCCTTCGCGAGGAGCGGTGCCCGACGCGTACTCTGGAATCCAGGCGACGACCGTTGTCGGAGCATCCGACGAAAGGCTCCCGTGAACATCACTCTGCTGTCCCGGTTCGTCGTCGCCGCCGAAGAGCTGCATTTTCCGCGAGCGGCCATCGCCCTCGACATCCCGCTCCCCTCGCTCTACTCCTCGATCGACAAACTCGAAGACGAGGTCGGTCACCCGCTCTTCACGCGCGACGGCGCACGCCCCGAGCTCACCGAAGCCGGGATGCTGCTGCTCGAAGAAGCGCGTGAACAGTTGGCGGCCGCTCCCCCCGTGATCAAGCCCGTGGTTCCCGCCGGCGGCAAGGCCAAGGCATCGAAGGGCAAGGGCCGGGCCCCCGCCGTCAAGGGGCAGCCGAAGCCGTTCAAGAAGCGCCAGGGGCGCTGAGCGCTCCGGGTTCCCTCTTCTCTCGACACGGGTACGATGGATGGGTGAACAATCGTGTGATGCCTTCGGGCGTGGGGAGGTCGTCGACGCGTCTTGCGTCGATGGCACAGCGAGCCTGAGGCTCAGATTCACGAGTCCGTCGAGCACTCTCGCTCCGGACGACACCCCCGGGTGATCCCCACACGATTCCCGCCTAAAGGCGGACCCACAGAAGGCATTGTCATGCGTCCCCTCACCGAACTCCAGATCCGCTCCTCGTTCATCAATGCGTCCCGCAGC
>JAHIOK010000087.1 GCA_018895315.1 Actinomycetota bacterium
CGCGGGCCTGCTCCGCACGGGCCTGCTCCGCACGGGCCTGCTCCGCACGGGCCTGCTCTGCACGGGCTTGACCCGCGGGCCTGCTCCGCACGGGCTTGCTCCGCGCGGGCCTGCTCCGCACGGGCCTGCTCCGCACGGGCCTGCTCAGCACGGTCAGCCGGCGATGCCCACCGCGATCAGGACGGAATCGCCGGCGGGCCACCAGAAGGCGAGGCTCTGCCCCGGGGTCATGCCTTCAGGAAGGTCTTCGCGCGGCATCGCGGCGTAGGGGACCAGCACATCGACCCCGTCTGGTCCGAAGGGATCGACCACGGCGCAGTTCGCGATCACGTCGGTGCCGCGCCGGACCGCGAGGCACGGGATGCCGCTCTGTGTGCGCGCGATCCACAACTCCCAGCCGTAGGTCGTTCCATACGACGAAGTCCACGCGAGGCCCTCGGGCACGGGGAATCCCGGCGGATTCGTCTGGTCGAGGGGCGTGGGCGGTGCAGCGTCGATGGGCAGCTCCACGAGGACACGTGCGGAGGGGTCGCCTGCCAGCGGGCTCACGGGCCTGGGCGTCGGATCCACGGGGGCCGGGCTGATACCCGGCGCAATGGCTCCCCATGCCGCAAGCCCCGCGGCGGCCAGGGCGACGGCCACCGCGGCAGCGATCCACCGGCGCCGCGCGCGGGTGTGTCGGGGCGCGGCCGCATCGGGGGAGGGCGGGTCGGAGGCGGCTGGGTCGGAGGACGGCGGAGCTGCTGGATCGGTGGCGGATGGGGTTCCCGGATCGGCGGCGTCGGTTCGGCGTAGCACCGGGTGGGCTTGGGCCGCGACTGGTTCGGTCGCGGGCCCCGTCGCCACGTCGACCGCTCTCTCGGATGCCGACTCTGAGGGGCTCCAACCCGCCGCGCTGTCCGCGTGTCTGGCGCGCACCCGCTCTTCGAGCTGTTGCAGTCGAGCGAGCGCCCGCGGATCTGCTTCGATGTCGGCATCCGGTGCATAGGCGCGATGGCGCAGCACGGCGAGTTCGTCGCCGTCGTCCTCCGTCGACACCGCGTGACCTCCCTCGCTCACTGCCGCCAGGCTATGCCCGTCTCTCGCCCCGGGGGCCGACTCCCCCTCGAGTGCACGACGTATCGCCGAGCGCACGGGCTGCCCGCGTGGGTTCCTCGTGCACTCGGCGCGAAGCCGTGCACTCGGAGGGCAGGGGGAGGGGGAGGGGGAGGGGGCTCAGCTCTTGTGGCCGGTGAAGAGCAGGATGCCACCGAGCCCGATCATCATGCCGCCACCGGTGGCGGCGAGGGTCGCGATGCGCTGGGGCGACTTCGCGAACCAGTCGCGTGCGGCTGCCGCAGCGAGCGCCCAGGTTCCGTCGGAGAGCACAGCGATCACGAAGAAGATGAGCCCGAGCTCGACCATCTGCAGCGGGACGGAGCCGACGGAGACATCCACGAACTGCGGCAGCACGGCAACGAAGAAGGCGATCGTCTTCGGGTTCGTGATGCCCACGATGAAACCCTGACCGAGTTGGCGCCAGTGCGATCGCGGTGCGGCGGCTCCGCCCACGGCGGCGGCGGTGTCATGCCGGTGCCGGATGGCCTGTACGCCGAGGAACATCAGGTAGAGCGCGCCGGCGACCTTCACGATCGTGAAGAGCACGACCGACTCGGCCACGATTCCGCCGATGCCGAGCGCGACGGCGGCGATGATCGGGAGCAGCCCGAGCGCGTTTCCCAGCACGCTCAGGATTCCGCCGGCCCGTCCGAGGGCCAGCGCGCGCCCGACCGAGAAGAGCACCGACGGCCCGGGGATGACGATGAGCACGAGCGATGCCGCGATGAAGGCGAGGAGATGGGATGTCGGGACCACCGGCACAGCCTAGCGAGACGCATCCCGCCCGATCACGATGGTGAGGTCTTCGTTCGGCTGCCACTGATACGCGATGCTCTGGTCGGGGTGCAGTGCGGGCGGGCGTTCATCGGCCGTCAGCTGCGAGTAGGCCACGGTCACGCGGAGGCTCCCACGTGCAAAGAGATCGGCGGGCACGCACTGGCCGTAGCTCTTGGCGTCCGCCGCGAGCAACAGGCACGAGGAGCCGTCTTCGGTGCGTGCGATCCACACCGAAGAGCCGAAGTAGCTGCCCAGCGGCTGGGCCCACGTGAGCGTCGAATCGGTCGGGAACGGCGGCACGGTACCGGGCGCCGGGTGGTCGTACGAGTGACCGAGGGGCGAGTCGATCTGGATCACGGCGAGAGGTGCCATCCCGGGGTCGGCGGTGAAGGAGGGGGCCGAGGCATCCGGCGCGTTCGCAACGCGGGATGCCGTCACTCC
>JAHIOK010000088.1 GCA_018895315.1 Actinomycetota bacterium
CACCGGAGTTGTGGCGGCAGAGGGCCGGACACCGGAGCTGCGGCGGCAGAGGCCCGACACCGGAGTTGTGGCGGCAGAGGGCCGGACACCGGAGCTGCGGCGGCAGAGGCCCGACACCGGAGCTGCGGCGGCAGAAGGCCCGACACCGGAACCCCGCCGACACCCGCTATCGAGTGGGCGAGTCAGGCGCTGGCGCGCCAGCAGCCCACCACGTGATCGTCCACCATTCCGGCGGACTGCATCAGGGCGTACATCGTCGTGGGGCCGACGAACCGGAACCCGCGCCGCCGCAGCGCCTTGCTCAGCGCGACCGAATCGGGCGTCGTCGCGGGCACCTCGGAGAAGTCACGCGGGCGTGGGCGGCCTGCGGGCGGCGCGAACGACCAGAGCAGCGTGTCGAGTTCACCCCGCTCGAGCTCGAGCAGGAGACGCGCGTTCGAGATCGTGGCCTCGATCTTCAGGCGATTGCGGATGATGCCGGCATCCGTCATGAGGCGTTCGATGTCGTCCTGCCCGAAGCCCGCGATCGCCTCCGCCTCGAAGCCGGCGAAGACCTCGCGGAACCGCGGGCGCTTGCGGAGGATCGTGATCCAGCTGAGCCCCGCCTGGAATCCCTCGAGGCTCATCTTCTCGAAGAGCGCGCGGTCGCCGTGCAGCGGATGACCCCACTCCTCGTCGTGGTAACGGCGATACTCGACGTCGTCACCCACCCACGCGCACCGCGCCAGGTCGTCGGAGCCGATGCGGATGTCGGGGGTCGCGGTCACCCCGCCACCCTAGCTACTTCTTCTTCAGCGACTTCTCCGACACCGGCGCATCGCCCGAGGCGGCGAGCGCGGCGTAGTAGTCGCGCGCTTCGTCCTGCCGCGCCTGTTCGGCGCCCGAGGCGATCGCGGCCCGCACGTGCTCGGACTCGTAGCCGAACGCGTCGACCAGGTCTTGCGCGTGCGGACGGAGACGGAGGCACAGGCGGTCGATGTAGCTCGAGACGGCGGCGGCGCGCTGAGTCGAGATCCGTCCGTTGATCAGGTACCAGGCCAGGTGCTTCTCGATCAGGCCGAGGCCGAAGAGATCCCGCAGCCAGGTCAGCACGTGGTGGGTGCCTTTGTCGGTCACCTTGTTGAGCGCGTCGGTGAATGCCTCCCACTGCAGCAGCTCGCCATGAGCGCGCGCGGCTTCGATGAGCTCGGCCTGGTTCGCGTTGAACAGCGCGGCCGCATCGGCGGGCGAGAGCTTGGATGCCGGGCGCATGCGCCCCGCGACATCCGAAACCATCTGCTGTACGCGGCCGGCGAGCAGCTCGTGCTGCTGGTCGGCGCGGAGTCCGCGTTCGACCGACCGAGCGGTCGAACCGAGGTCGCCGACGGTCTGGCCGAGCTGGCGCAGACCCGCCCCGTGGAACAGCTTGCCCGCGGTCTGACCGACGGCAAATTTCGCGAGCTTGGCGGCATCCGCGCCCTTGAACTGCTTCGCGTAGTCGCTCAGCAGACGCTTGCCGACCAACTGCAGCAGCACGTTGTTGTCGCCTTCGAACGTGACGTAGACGTCGAGGTCGGCGCGCAGGCCCACGAGCCGGTTCTCGGCGAGGAAGCCCGAGCCGCCGCACGCTTCGCGCGCTTCCTGCAGGGTGTCGAGGGCGTGCCAGGTCGAGAGCGGCTTGAGCGCCGCGGCGAGGGTCTCGAGGTCTTCGCGGTCGGCGTCGGTGTCGGTCGCCCCACTGAAGACCGCATCGAACTTCTGGAGGAACTCGTCGTGCGCGAAGATCGTCGCGTAGGTCGTGGCGAGACGGCTGAGCAGGCGGCGCTGGTGCTTGCCGTAGTCGAGCAGCACGACCTCGTCGGTGCCGGCACCCGAGTCGAACTGGCGGCGCTGGTTGGCATAGGTGATGGCGATGTCGAGGCCGAGAGCCGAGGCCCACGCCGCGGAACCGTCGAGGGAGACGCGGCCCTGCACGAGGGTGCCGAGCATCGTGAAGAACCGACGCCCGGGGCTCGAGATCTGGCTGGAGTACGTACCGTCGGCGGCGACGTCACCGTACTTGTTCAGCAGGTTGGTGCGCGGCACCCGCACGTGGTCGAAATGCAGGCGACCGTTGTCGATGCCGTTCAGGCCGCCCTTCTGACCGTCGTCCTCGCCTCCGACGCCCGGCAAGAACTGCCCTTCGGCATCGCGGATCGGCACGTAGAAGCAGTGCACGCCGTGGTTCACGCCGTTCGTGATGAGCTGCGCGAACACCGTTGCGGCGATACCGTGCAGCCCCGCGTTTCCGAGGTAGTCCTTCCAGGCACCGCGGAACGGCGTGTGGATCACGAACTCTTCGGTCGAGGCGTCGTAGGTCGCCGTGGTGCCGGCGGCCGCGACATCCGATCCGTGTCCGGTCTCGGTCATCGCGAACGCCCCTGGAATCTCGAGGCTCATGATGCCGGGCAGCCACTTGTCGTGGTGCTCCTTGGTGCCGAGCTGCAGCACCGCCGAGCCGAAGAGGCCCCACTGCACGCCCGCCTTGATCTGCAGGCTCGGGTCGGCGGCGACGAGCTCGACGAACCCGGCGATGTTCGCGCCGTTGTTCTCTGCACCCCCGTACGCCTTGGGGAACGCCCGATGCACGCCGCCCTGTTCGACGAGGAGGTGCATCTGCGAGAGCACCCGCTCGCGGTGCTCGTCCATACTCAGGCCGTCGACGCGCCAGAACGCGGGGTCCTTGATCATGGCGCGCGCTTCGCGACGAGTCTCTGCCCAGGTGCCCAGCAGCCGGTCTGTCACATCGGCGACATCGATGCGGGCATCGGATGCCTCGGCCGCCGTATGCGGAGCGGTCGGCGCGCCGCCGGAGGGGGTGCGGCGGCTGGTGGCGGGCTTCTTGGAGCGGACGGCGGCGTCGGTCATGGCATCACCTTTCGATGCGGGAGGAGTCTCTGCCACGGTAGAACTCCCACAACACGAGGTGAATTCCCTTAGCCGTTCTGTACAAGCTGCCCCGGGGACGCCGGTCGCGCTGATTGTGCAGACCCGACAGAGCACCCGCCTGCCGTCGGGCGCTACAGGGTGAGGCCGTGACCGAAGCGGAAGAGCGGGTCTCTGGTGTCGAACGGCACGTCGGGCCGGGAAGCCTCGACGGCCGCCATGCTGCGCGGGATGTCGAACGGCAAGCGCCCCTGGGCGGGGGCGGCACCGCTGAGCACGTCGAGGAGCGCTTCCGCGCTCGCACCCCAGTTGGCCACGACAGCGGCAGCCGCCTCGGCGAGGGGCTCGAGGATGGCAGGGCGATCGAGGAAGACGTCGACCACCGTCGGCACGGCCGAGGCGATCTCGTCGATGTGAGCGAGCACCTCGGCGGGGAACTCGAGCGAACCGGCATGGAAGAAGTTCTCGAAGAACGTCGCCCGCTGCTCGTAAGGGGCCGAGATGCGGAGGATCGCGAGGTCGGCCTCGCCGGGGCTTTCCACGACCTCACCGTAGACAGCGGCCGCTGCGGCATCGATCCCCTCGACGTAGAGCCTCGCACCGCGGGCGAAGGGGAGCGCGGGCGAGCCCGCATCCGATGCCGTATTGCTCAGGACCGTGATCGACGCGCGCTGCGCGGCGTCCCCGGCGGCGCGGAACTCTTCGGACCCGACGATGACGTCGGCGGCTTCAGCGTCGACGTAGGGGTTCTCGAAGAGGCCGAGTTCGAACTTTTCGCGCAGCAGGCGCCGGGCCGAGACATCCAGTCGTTCCTCGGTCACGGTGCCGGATTCGACGAGCTCGATCAGCAGAGCCGTATCCTTCTCCCCGCCGAACTGGTCGGCGCCGGCATCGAGGATCTTCGCCATCCGCTCCGCAGGCGTCAGGTGCTCGACACCCCAGGCGCGCGCGGGGAACGGCTGTCCCATGATCTCGGAGTCGTTGACCAGGCCCCAGTCGGTGCAGACGATTCCATCGAATCCGAAGCGCTCGCGAAGCAGTCCGGTGAGCACCGACTTGTTGAAGCCGAAGCCGACCTCTTCGTGCTCGGTGCCGACCGGCATCCCGTAGTACGGCATGATCTGCCGCCCCCCGGCGGCGAAGGCGGCTGCGAACGGCTGCAGATGCAGCTCGAACCGATCGCCGGGATAGACCTGCTCGCGGCCGTACGCGAAGTGCGGGTCTTCGCCGTCCTTCTGCGGACCGCCGCCCGGGAAGTGCTTCGTCATGGTCGATACCGACCCCGCGCCGAATGTCTCGCCCTGGAATCCGCGGATGTACGCCGCGCCCAGTTCGCTCGTGAGACCGGGGTCTTCACCGAATGTCTGCAGCGCGCGCGCCCACCGCGGTTCGGTCGCGAGATCGATCTGCGGATGCAGTGCGACGCGTATACCGACGGCGGTATATTCACGGCGTGCAATGTCGGCGAAGCGCTGCACGAGGTCTGCGTCGCGCGTCGCGGCCAACCCCAGCGGCTCGGGCCACTGCGAGAAGGGGCCCGCCAGGATCGCCGCGCCAGGGTTGTCGCTGAACGCATGGCGCGGGTCGGTGGAGATCGTCACCGGAATGCCGAGACGAGTGGATGCCGCGAGCTCCTGCAGAGCGTTGTGCCACCGCGCCATCGCCCCGGCGCTGGGAGCGACCCCGATCAGGTTGAAGTGCGACATCGACCGACCGACGACGTAG
>JAHIOK010000089.1 GCA_018895315.1 Actinomycetota bacterium
ACGGGGGCGGGGGGCACGCGAGGGACGGGGGCGGGGACCGGGGGCGCGGAGGAGGGGGGCGGGGGTGTCGCACATCGGGAGGGGGCGGGCGGGGTTAGCCTCGAAGGGTGACCCCCGAACTCGCCGCCCGCATCGTCGCGGACTCCCGCGATCGCGTGGCCTGGGTTCGGGCGCGTTCGCGCGGGATCACCGCCACGGATGTCGCAAGCCTCACGAGCGAGCGCGTCATTTCGCGCGCGGCGGATGCCAAGCTGATGGGCTCGGGCTTCTCGGGCAACGCCTACACCGACCACGGCCGTCGCCGCGAGCCCGAGATCGCGCAATGGGTGGCCGCGACCCACGGCATCCAGCCCTCGAGTGCCCTGTTCCACGCGGTCGTCGAGAAGCGGCATCTGGCCACCCCCGACGGCGTCGGCGTCGATGGGGCCGGGCACGTCATGCTGGCCGAGATCAAGACGACGAACAAGTCGTGGCGCAGCATCCCGCGCACCTACCTGCGCCAGGTGTGGTGGCAGCAGCACGTGCTCGGCGCCGAACGCACCCTGGTGGCCTGGGAAGAGCACAACGACTTCGTCCCGATCGGTGAAGAGCCGCACTGCGCCTGGGTCGACCGCGATGAGATCGAGATCGCGAAGCTCGTGCGTCTCGCAACCGCTCTCATCGACGAACTGCACCGTCGTCACATCACCGGGACTCCCGCGCCGGAACGGATGCCGCGCCCCGCCGCGTCACGCGAACTCTTCCGTTCACTCGCCCTCGCCGACTGATCCGGCATCGTCCGGACGCCGACACCAGCGGAGGAGATTGCCGTTTCGGAGGCCTTTCGTGCGCCAATTCACCCTCCCCCGCGCAGATCTCCTCCCGATCCTCACCGGGTTCACGCAAGAATCCCGGGCCTCGCGGGAATAGTTGACGCAGGTCAAGCATTACCCATATAGTTGACTTCGATCAACCGTTGACCTGTGTCAACGATATGCACCAGCGGTGCCGCATCCGCTCCCATCACCACTCGAGGATTCTCTATGTCCACTTCCGCAGCGCCCTCCAGCGCCGTCGCCGAGAAGCCGAAGATGTCGCACCGCCAGGTGCTCGAGGCCCTCTCCGGACTCCTGCTCGGCATGTTCGTGTCGATGCTCGCATCGACCGTCGTCTCCACCTCGCTTCCGGTCATCATCCACGACCTCGATGGCGACCAGACCGCGTTCACCTGGGTGGTCACCGCCACACTGCTCACCACCGCGATCTCGACCCCGATCTGGGGCAAGCTCGCCGACCTCTTCAACCGCAAGCTGCTGTTCCAGCTCGCGATCGTGATCTTCGTGCTCGCCACCGCCGCAGCAGGCTTCTCGCAAGACACCACGACCCTCATCGCGTTCCGCGCCGTGCAGGGCATCGGCGCCGGTGGCCTCGCCGCCCTCAGCCAGGTACTCATGGCCGACATCATCAGCCCTCGCGAGCGCGGGCGCTACATGGGTCTCTTCGGCGCCGTCATGGCAGTCGCAACCGTCGGCGGACCGCTCCTCGGCGGCGTCATCACCGACACTCTCGGATGGCGCTGGAACTTCTACGTCGCGCTTCCGTTCGCGATCGCCGCGCTCCTGATCATCCAGAAGACTCTGCACGTCACCGCCCGTGTGAAGCGCAAGGTCAGCATCGACTACGCCGGAATCGTGCTGCTCGCGGCATCCGTCTCGCTGCTCCTGGTCTGGGTCAGCCTCGCCGGAAGCAGTTTCGACTGGTGGAGCATCGAGACCGTCCTCATGGTGGGCGGCGCGATCCTCGGCACGATCCTCTTCATCGTCGTGGAGATGCGCGCCAAGGAGCCGCTCGTCCCCCTCGCGCTGTTCCGCAACCTGACCTTCTCGCTCGCCGTGGTCGCCTCGATCGCCACGGGGATCGCAATGTTCGGTGCGTCAGTGTTCCTCAGCCAGTTCATGCAGCTTGCTCGCGGCGCGACGCCCACCGAAGCCGGCCTCATGACGATCCCCATGATCGCGGGCCTGCTGCTGGCGTCTGTCGGCGTCGGCGCACTCATTACGAAATTCGGCAACTGGAAGCCGTTCCTCGTGGTCGGCGGCGTCTGCTTGATCGCCGGCTCGTACCTGCTCTCGACGATCCACTACGACACGAACTTCGCGCTCGTCTCGCTCTACATGTTCCTGCTCGGCGCGGGCGTCGGCATGACGATGCAGAACCTCGTGCTCATCGTGCAGAACACCACCGCCCCCGCGCAGATCGGTGTCGCGAGCTCCGGGGTGACGTTCTTCCGCAGCCTCGGCGGCACGATCGGCGTCTCCGTCATGGGCGCCGCACTCGCCACCCGCGTCACCGATCTGGTGGCCGAGCGCAAGGATGACATCACGACCGCGATCATGAGCCTGGGCGACCAGGCGCAGACATGGGCGACGCAGCTGCAGTCGGGCTCCATCCCCAAGGTGTCGGCGATGCCCGGTGCACTCCAGGTGGTCTTCGAAGACATCTATGCCCAGGGCATCTCGCATTCCTTCCTGATCGCCGTGCCCTTCGCGATCATGAGCCTGATCGCGATCGTGTTCCTGCCGAATAAGCCGCTCACCCGTATGACGACGAGCGAACGGATGCAGGCCAGCGAGGCCGACCTCGCAACCGTCTCGGTGCCCGAGGGCATGGGCGTGCTCTCCACGACAGGCACCGTGGGCGTCCTCAGCGGCGCCGCTGCAGATGCTGACACCGACACGGATGCCGCGACGGCTCGCCGCGGATAAAGTCGATCCTGATG
>JAHIOK010000090.1 GCA_018895315.1 Actinomycetota bacterium
CGGCCTCGAGCGTCGCGGTGCTCACGTGCAGCGATGCGGCGGTATCGAACACGTCAATGCCGTCGGGTTCGTCGAGCAGCGCCCGCACCAGGGTGTGCAAGCGGTCTCGCGGGGTCGCCGTCTCCGACACGCCACCGGCGCGCGCGGCCAAGCCGGCGGAGGCTCCTGCGCGGTATCCCTGGGCGCTCGACTCGACGGCCGCGCCATCGGGCACCCGCGCGTTGATCGCGGTGATGTAGGAACGGATGCTTCGGGGGGTGACTCCCAGCGCGTCGGCAAGACCTGCCGCGGTGACCCAGTCACCATCGCGAACGAGCAACGAGAGCAGACGGTCCTGCCGTGCTCTGGTCACCTCGCCCTCCGCGCAACGGTCTTGACTGAACCGCCGCTCCCAGTCAACCATGCGAGGCGCCCGTACGAACTTTCCGCGGGGTCGGAAACAGAACTGGTTGTCGCCTCCCAGCGTTTTCACAACAATGGGACGAGGAGGCAGTCGATGAGGATCCTCGTGGTCTGTGGTGCGGGTGCGTCGAGCACGTTCGTCGCACAACGGGTGCGCCGTGCGGCGCACGATCGCGGGCTTGCCTACGCGGCGTCGGCGGGTACGGAGCAATCCCTCCCCATCGACCTGGATGCCGCAGACATCGTGCTGGTCGGACCGCACCTCGCACACGCGATGGAACGGATCAAACGGGATGCCGCGGCCCGCGGCACCTGCGTGGTGCTGCTTCCACCCGACATCTTCACCGACCTGGACGGTTCTCGAACGCTCGAGCTCGTGCACGACGCCATCGCGAGCCACCGAGAACCCACCGCCTGACGACGTCTTGACCCCCACCCGCCCGCAGACAGAGGAACGCAGATGCCACAGCTCACCCGCACGGTCCGAATCGGTTCGGCGCACGGTCTGCACGCTCGCCCGGCGAAGATGTTCGCGCAAGCTGCCAAGAATTCCGGCATCCCGGTCACTCTCGTCAAGGATGCCGGTGCGCCGGTGAACGCCGCCAGCATCCTGGGAGTGATCGCCCTGGGCATCGAACAGGGCGACTACGTCACCCTCACGGCCGATGGCGAGAACGCCGACGCGGTGCTCGACACCCTGGCGGAGCTGCTGGCGACCGATCACGACGCCGAATGAGAGACGACGAGATGCGACACATGACATCGACGACCAGGAGGAACAATGGCTGAGCTGCGCGGAGTGGGCATCGGACTGGGCGTTGCCCAAGGACCGGTGGCGAGGATGGCGGAGCCCTCTCCGCCGCCGAGCGATGCCCCGAGCACCCAGACGCTGGACGAGGAGAAGACCCGCGTCAGCGAGGCCGTCGCCGCCGTGGCGCGCGAACTCGAAGAACGCGGTGCACACGCCGGCGGTGCCGCCCGGGACGTGCTCGAGGCCCAGGCCATGATGGCCGAGGATCCTTCGCTCGAAGCCGAGATCGACACCCGCCTGGCGCAGGGCAAGACGTCCGAATGGGCCGTGCACGACGCGTTCGCCTCGTTCCGCGACACCCTTACCGCAATGGGCGGCTATCTCGGCGAGCGTGCGGCCGACCTCGACGACGTCGCCGCGCGCGTGATCGCCCGGCTTCGCGGTGTGCCTGCCCCCGGCGTGCCCGACCCTGGGTATCCGTTCATTCTCGTCGCCAAGGACCTCGCCCCGGCAGACACCGCCCTGCTCGACCTCGACAAGGTGCTGGCTCTGGTGACCACCGAGGGGGGTCCCACCTCCCACACCGCGATCCTCGCCCGGGAGAAGTCGATCGTGGCGGTCGTCGGCGTCGCGTCCGCGAAGGATCTCGCCGACGGCGAGATGGTGATCGTGGATGCCGCGGGCGGCCTGGTCACGACCTCCCCGACCGTCGACGAGCTCGAGCGGGCGCAGCATCGCGCCGACGCCCGCGCCTCGGCAGCGCACGCTCCGATCACCCCCGGCGCCCTTGCCGATGGCACGCTCGTGCCGCTGCTGGCCAACCTCGGCAGCCCCGACGGCGCCGCCGAAGCGGTCGCCCTCGGCGCCGAAGGCGTGGGGCTCTTTCGCACCGAGTTCCTCTTCCTGAGCCAGAGCACGGCTCCGACCATCGAGCAGCAGCGCGTGTCGTACGAGAAGCTCCTGTCGGCGTTCCCCGGAAAGAAGGTCGTCGTGCGGGTGCTCGACGCCGGTGCCGACAAGCCGTTGCCCTTCCTCAACGACGCGCACGAAGAAAACCCTGCGCTGGGACTTCGCGGGCTCCGCGCCCTGCGCGCGAGCGAAGATATCCTGCGCGAGCAGCTGACTGCCCTCGCCGAGGCGGACGCCGCCACCCGGGCCGCCGGCACCGCCGCCGATCTCTGGGTGATGGCGCCGATGGTATCGACGGTTGAGGAGACGCACTACTTCGTGGATCTCGCCCGCTCGTACGGTGTCAAGACCGCGGGCGTGATGGTCGAGGTGCCATCGAGCGCGCTCCTCGCTGACCGGGTGCTCGCGCACGCGGACTTCGCCTCCATCGGCACGAACGACCTCACGCAGTACACGCTCGCCGCCGACCGGCTGCTCGGCTCGGTCGCTTCGTTCCAAGACCCGTGGCACCCCGCGGTGCTCCGACTCATCCGCGAGGTCGGCGCCGCCGGCCGCAGCACGGGCAAGCCGGTCGGCATCTGCGGCGAGGCCGCTGCAGATCCACTCCTCGCCGTCGTCCTCGTCGGGCTCGGTGCCACGACGCTGTCGATGGCGCCGACCGCTCTCGCCGACGTCCGGGCGAGCCTCCTCGCCCACACCCTCGACGATGCGCACCGCATCGCCGATGCCGCCCTGGCCGCCGATGACGCGGCGTCCGCACGCGACGCAGCTCGCGCCGCAGCATCCACACAGAAAGAAGCAGTCAAATGACAACGACGTCTGCACCCCCGAGCGGAGGTAGGAAGGCTCAAGTCGCGGTTCAGCGATTCGGCACCTTCCTCTCCGGCATGATCATGCCGAACATCGCGGCCTTCATCGCCTGGGGATTCATCACGATGCTCTTCATCCCGGCAGGGTTCTTCGGCGCGAAGAGCCCGTTCGGATGGCACTGGGCCCCGGTCGCCGAGATCATCGGCGGCGGCGGCGACTCCTCGGTCGTCGGATGGAACGGCGCGATGACAGCGCTCACCGCCGGCGCCGATGGCACCTTCATGGGCTACGTCGGCCTCGTCGGCCCGATGGTCACCTACCTCTTGCCGCTCCTGATCGCCAACACCGCCGGTCGGATGGTCTACGGCGAGCGCGGCGGAGTCGTGGCGACGATCGCCGTGATGGGTGTCATCGTCGGCACCGACATCCCGATGTTCCTCGGCGCGATGATCATGGGGCCGATCGCCGCGTGGATCACGAAGCAGATGGATCGTCTGTGGGATGGAAAGATCCGGCCCGGCTTCGAGATGCTCGTGAACAACTTCTCAGCGGGCATCCTGGGCATGATCCTCGCGATCATCGGCTTCTTCGCCTTCGGCC
>JAHIOK010000091.1 GCA_018895315.1 Actinomycetota bacterium
ACCGGGGTTGGTGAACTGCGCCATGAGGATGTCATCCCAACCGACGACCCCGACGTCATCGGGGACGACCCGTCCCGATCGCGCAAGAGCCTTCATCGCGCCGATGCCGGAGAGGTCGTCGAAGCAGACCAGCCCGTCGAACCGCAGGCCGCCTTCGAGGGCATCGATGACCGCCGCCTCGGCGGAGAATGCACCGAACTGCGCCATCGGGATCACCAGATCGTCGCTCTCGTGGGCGCCGAACTCCTCGAGGGCCGAACGGTATCCGCGGAGGCGAAGCGTCGCGGTCGCATGACCCTGCGCAAGGGGTCGCCCCAGGAAAGCGACGCGCGTCCTACCGGAGTGAAGCAGGTGGAGGGTCGCGGCCCGCGCTGCGGCGATGTTGTCGATCATGACGTGATCGACGGTGGGCGGTGGCGGGATCTCGCCGAGCAGCACCAGTGGAGTCGTCCCGCGGTACTGCTCGATCGCTGCCGCGTCGAGAACCGTGGGCTGGAAGATCAGTCCGTCGACGAGCCCCTGCTCGCGGCCCCGGAGCACGGCGCGCTCATCGTACAGGCCCCCGGCGGTCTGCTCGATCAGTAGGCGGTAGTCGAAGGCGTCCACCTCGGTCGAGACGAGCGAGGCGAGCTCGGCGAAATACGGAGCCTCGATGGCGGGAATCGCGAAGGCGACCATGCCCGTCCTGCCCGTCGCAAGGCGCCTGGCGATGCTGTGCGGCCGGTAGCCGAGCTGGTCGATTGCCGCCTGCACTCGCGCGCGCGTCGACGCGCGAACATGCTCGTAATCCCGCACCACATTGGACACGGTCTTGATGGAGACGCCGGCGACGGCTGCGACATCCTGGAGCGTCACTGTCATCGCGGAGCCTCAGCGATCGACGAGGGTCATCTCGAACCCGTAGAGATCGGGGCGGTAGCAGTGGTGGCCGTACTCGACGGCGGCGCCGTCGGAGTCGTATGCGGTGCGATCCATCGTGAGCACCGGTGCTCCGCGGCCGATGTCGAGCAGGAGGCCCTCGTCGAGTGTTGCGCGGCGCGCGCCGATTCGCTGACGCGCGACCCGAAGGGTCACCCCGCGTGCCCGAAGCTCGTGATAGAGCCCGACCTCGTTCAGTGTCTCGGCGGTGATGTCCGCGAAGGTCTCCGGGAGGTAGTTCTCGAGGACGGCGATCGGCACTCCGTCGGCGAATCTCACGCGGCGGATCTTGAGCACGCGCGAGCGGGAGTCGAGGCCGAGCTGCTCGGCGATCTCGGATGTCGCGTTCGCGAGGGTCACGTCGAGGACCCGAGTCGACGGGATGCGGCCGGATCGCTCGAGGTCGTCGTGCAGGCTGGTCAGATCGATCTGGCGTGCCACCGATCCGTGTACCACTTGGGTCCCCACTCCGCGTCGCCGCACGAGCAGGCCCTTATCGACGAGCTCCTGGATCGCGCGGCGCACCGTCGGTCGAGACAGCGACAGGCGTTCGCTCATCGACACCTCGTTCTCGAGGCGCGCACCCGGCGGGAGCGCGCCCGACGAGATCGCATCCTGTAGGCCGGCTGCCAGACGCACCCAGAGCGGAGAGGCTTGAGTCGTAGGCTGAAGCAACTGCTCGATCGGCAGGACGACGACCTGTGCACCATCAAGCATGCGAGTACCGCCTCTCGTCTGCTGACATTGTCGACCTATGTCATGTTAGTACAAAAAGCCAAAAACCGTTGACGCTCTTGCGTCGAATGTTCTAACATTCAGACGGGGTCGACCCGACAGATCGGCAAAGCAGCCGACGGGGTGACCCCAGGAGAGGCATCGCAATGAAGCGCACTTACATCGTCGCTGCGTTCACGGCCACCATGGTCGCTGCGACGGGGCTCACCGGCTGTTCCACAGGGAGCGGCGACGGAGGCAACGGATCCGTGACGGTCTCGATCATGGAGACCAAGAAGACGAACATCGAGGCCATCGGCAAGGAGATTCCCGGCTTCGAAGCCGAGATGAAGAAGCAGGGCAAGGACATCAAGGTCAAGCTCATCGCCGATGAGCTGACCGACGAGCAGTTCAAGACCAAGATGACCCAGCAGCTCGTCGCGGGGCAGGCGCCCGACATCCTGGACATCGGCGAGAACATGGCCATCTCGTGGTCGGCTGCTGGATACCTGACGCCCCTCGATGACTACCTCGACAAGTGGGACGGCTGGAGCCACTACTACCCCTCGGTCAAGGATGCGATCACCCGCCAGGACGGTCACGTCTACAACCTCCCTTCGGGGGCGGGCGTGCAGAACTTCTTCTTCCGCAAGGATGTGCTCGACAAGCTCGGCGTCGACACCTCGCAGCCCGAGACATGGGACGACCTGATCAGCCGACTCGTCCAGATC
>JAHIOK010000092.1 GCA_018895315.1 Actinomycetota bacterium
CGGGCAGGAGCTCCTCGATGTAGTTGCGCACCGGTGCGACGCCGCCGCACAGGCTGACGTTCGGTCCGAACAAGGACTGCACGGGCACCGAGTTGCCTTCGGCGGGAACTCCGACGAAGCCGACGCATCCACCTGGGCGAGCAGTGGCGATCGCCTGCTCCATGCTCGCGGGGGTTCCGACGCACTCGAGGACCGCGTCGGGTCCGATTCCACCGAACAGCGCCTTTGCGGCGGCAATGCCCTCCTCGCCACGTTCGGCGATCACGTCGGTTGCGCCGAACGTGCGGCCGAGGTTCTGGCGGGACTCATGACGGGACATCAGCACGATGCGCTCGGCACCGAGTCGCTTCGAGGCGAGAACAGCAGAGAGACCCACGGCGCCGTCGCCGATCACGACGACCGTCCTGCCGGGCCCCACGCCACCCGAGAGCGCCGCGTGGTGTCCGGTGCCGAAGACATCCGACAGGGTGAGCAGATGGGGGATGAGGTCGTCGGACGGGTAGCCGGGCGTCTTCACGAGCGTGCCGTCGGCGTGGGGGACGCGGACGAACTCGCCCTGCGCGCCGTCGGCGAAGTCGCCGAAGTGATCGCGGGAACCCCACCAGGAGTGCTCGAGGCACGACGTCGAGACTCCGTTGCGACAGTTCACGCAGGTCATGTCGCAGTCGTAGAACGGCGCGATCACGAAGTCGCCGACGGCAATGTTCTCGACGTTCTCGCCGACAGCCTCGACGACGCCGACGAACTCGTGGCCGATGCGGGAGCCCGCCTTCGGCACGCGCACGCCGCGGTAGCTCCAGAGGTCCGAGCCGCAGACGCACGCTGCCACGACCTTCACAATCGCATCGCGTCCGGTGCTCAAAACGGGATCCGGAACCTCTTCGACTCGGATGTCTCGGGCTGCATGAATTGTCGTCGCGCGCATGGATCCAGCCTACGCGGGGAGACGGGTCCGAGTCCGTCCGTCAGGACGCCATATGGGGTGCGATGTACGAGTACTTCACGAACACTTCCGGGGCAAGGCCCGCCTCCTCCAACACGCCCTGCACGGCGGTGAGCATGTACTTCGCGTCCCAGCCCATGTAGAGATGGTGCTCCGCGTCGAGAATGTCCCATTGGCCGTTCCACGAAGGCGCGTCGTAGAGCGGGCCGCCGCGGTCGGTGCTGAATGCCACCACGCTCGGTCGCGAGTCGGCCCAGAGTCGCTTGAAGATGCGATTGAAGAGGTATTTCACGTCGTACACCTCCCAGTGCTCGCCGCGATATTCGACGTATTCGAACTCCCGCTCCCAGCCGCGCGGCCATCCTCGGCGATGTTGCGCGTCGAGGATCGGAGTCAGTCCGTCGTCGTCGATCTCGCCGGAATCGGGCTTCGCCCACACCTCGAGGAATCGTGTGGTCAGACGTGCCGTGCGCTCGGCGATCGCCGCCGTTCCCCAGGCGGGGGTATCGGCCAGCTCACGGGTGACGGGGATGCCACTGCGCGCATACAACACGAGCTTTTCCGGGTAGCCGAGATCGATCGCACGCTCGGCCAGCGAATCCTCGAGAAGTGCGAGGTTACCCAGCGTCGGCGCCAGCGCCCGGTGGCTGTTCTGCTCGTCATCGGTGTAGTCCGACCACGTGCGGATGCCGTCACCCGACCAGCTGTCGGAAGGCACCAGCGGGAAGACGTACTCAACGACGGCGTCGTGGTCGCTGTGCGGGTCGTACGACGCCAGGCGTCCGAGCACGTAGGCGGGATGGGGGAGTTCCCCGTACCGCAGCGACACTCGCACTCGCTCATCGGACGGAGTGATGCGGGCGATGGCCCGCGCGAAGGCCTCCGTACTCTCGGCGCGCGCACGGCACAGTCGGGCGACGAGCCGGTCAGTGCCGGTGCCCACCACGGTTCTGCGCAGCAGGAGCGACTGCACCTGCTCCAGCGTCGCCACCAGCGCGGCCGCGTCGACGTCGCCGATCGCGTAGTCCTGATATGCCCGCATCAAGAGCGGATACATCGAACGCCCGAACGTGTTCACGTGGCCCAGATGCCGGGCGATCTCGGGGTCCGCAGCCTGTGAGGGATCGAGCAGTGTGCGGTACGCCTCCGAATAGTTGCGCCACTGGGCCGCGTGGTGGCGCAGCGTCGGCAGATCAAGTTGCGGGAAGCGCTGGCGGAAGGCGTCGTAGACGCCCCGTCCGCCGGCCGTGGAAACTTCGCGACCCGTAGCCATCACGAGGTAGTGGCGCCAGAATCCGGCGATCGCCTCACCGGTGTTCTGCTCTATC
>JAHIOK010000093.1 GCA_018895315.1 Actinomycetota bacterium
CGGACGGCAATGCGCGGGTCTGGCTGGCCGAACTCAAGGCCGCGCTGCCCGACCTGGTCGACTGACCCGCATCCCCGGAAAGCCCTCCGAAAGGCCCGTCCCCGGCGTGTCAGGCGGGTTCGTCTCCGTAGGCGAGGGTGATCACGAATCCGCCGCGCGACAGATCGACGATCCGGTAGTACTCCTTGCGGTCGGGCACCCAGCCCTTGTCGAGCCGGGTGTCCAGACGCACGTGCTCGGGGTGGATGCGGTTGCCGCGGGCATCCGCCTGCAGCACGGCCTGCACGCGTGTCCAGTGGTTGATGATGCCGGCCTCGGTCGTGGTGTCCCACAGGTGCGAGTGCTTGCGCATGTCGTAGAGGGTGTCTTCGTCGGGGTGCAAGTCGCGGATGTCGAGACCGACGCGCAGGGTCGGTGGCGCGATCGCGACGACGGACGCGGTGCGGAAGCTCGCGGTTCTGACCAGCAACGGCACCTCGACGTCATCCATGGTCGCGATCAACTGCGTGTGGTGACCGAACTGGAATGGCGCTTCCCGATCCAGGTGCACCTTCTTGCCGTCCACGCCGAGCGAGTCGGCGAGGAGCTCACGAGCCAGGATGCGGATGCGGTCGTGCACGCTCAGGCTGGGGTCCCAGCCCATCCGTGCGGTGATGCCCTGCGGTGTCCCCAGCAGCACGGAGTCCATTGCGTCTCCCATCCCGCGGCGCGTAGCTCGCCGCAGGTTCCATCATGAACGATCGTCGGCGCCCCGGCATCCTCATTCGCGCAGACCCACCCGATCGGGAATGTCGAACGCAAGCCCCGGCAGCCAACTGGCGGGGTCCGGCCACGGGCGCGACGCCGGCAGGCTCGTCAGTATTCGCCGGAGGGCTGTGTCGCCCGGCATCGTCGGCGCGTGCGCCGGCAGCACCCGGCGCGGCGCCCGGTGGCCGAGCGCACCGCACCACCAGTGCCGCCAGGTGCCGGCCGCATCCTCGGGATCGAGGACGATGTAGTAGTCGGGCATGATCGCTTCTCCCGCGCCGAATTGGGCGAGCGCCGTCTCGACCTCGAGTTCGAGGGTGCCGAGCGTCGCGCGCTCCTCGTAGAGCTCGACCCAGGCCGCCGCGACGTGCGCGAGCGGATCGGCGTCGTGAACGACCCAGGGAGTGGATGCCGCGGCGATACGCCGCGCGGCGAGTGCAGGTTCCGTGCCGTGCAGGGCGAGTGTCTCGACGCCGGGGATTCCCTCGAGAGCGGCGAGGGCCTCATCCGACCCCGTGCCGACGACCGCCACGACCGTTCCGGTGTTCGCTGTGTGCGCCATGGTCCAGCGTAGGCCGCCCGGTGTTGCGATCGGATGACGCGCGCCGCACAGTTCGTGTCGCGTTCCCGCCCTCGACGCGACCCGAGCCCGCGATGGGGCAGACTCGAAGGATGCCGCAGGCCCTGACCGAGCTCATCCCGGTCGGTGCCGACGCCGACCGAATCTACGAGGGATTCGCGGAGTGGGCGGAGAGTCGCGGACTCGCCCTCTACCCCGCCCAGGACGAAGCGGTGCTGGAGCTCGCCTCGGGGGCGAACGTCATCTTGTCCACCCCCACCGGCACGGGCAAGTCGCTCGTCGCGATCGCAGCGCACGCGGGGTCGCTGGCCCGCGGTGGCCGCAGCTACTACACGGCGCCCATCAAAGCACTGGTCAGCGAGAAGTTCTTCGCGCTTGTCGACATCTTCGGCGCCCCCAACGTCGGGATGGTCACGGGAGACTCCTCGGTGAACCCCGATGCCCCGATCATCTGCTGCACGGCCGAGATCCTCGCGAACCTGGCTCTCCGCCACGGCGCGGATGTCGAGGTCGACAGTGTCGTGATGGACGAGTTCCACTACTACGGCGATCCGGATCGCGGCGGAGCGTGGCAGATCCCCCTCCTGCTCCTGAACCGCGCCCAGTTCCTGTTGATGTCGGCAACCCTCGGAGACGTCACCGCGATCGCCGACGATCTCTCGCGGCGCACCGACCGAGAGACGGCCCGGGTGACCGGTGTCGAACGCCCTGTGCCGCTGCACTTCTCGTACGCGCGCACACCCATCCACGAGACCGTCGAAGACCTGCTCGAGACCGGTCAGGCACCGATCTACATCGTGCACTTCTCGCAGGCGGCGGCCATGGAGCGCGCGCAGGCGCTGTCCAGCATCCGGGTCGTCAGCCGTGCGCAGCGCGACGAGATCGCCGAGGCGATCGGTGGATTCCGCTTCACCACGGCGTTCGGCCGCACGCTGTCGCGCTATGTGCGAGCGGGGATCGGCGTTCACCACGCCGGCATGCTGCCGCGCTACCGTCGCCTCGTCGAAACCCTCGCCCAGCGCGGGTTGCTGCGCGTGATCTGCGGCACCGACACCCTCGGCGTCGGCATCAATGTGCCGATCCGCACGGTGCTGCTGACCGCGTTGACCAAATACGACGGACAGCGGATGCGGCAGCTCAGCGCGCGCGAGTTCCACCAGATCGCCGGCCGCGCCGGCCGCGCCGGCTATGACACCGCGGGCACCGTGGTGGTGATGGCGCCCGAGCACGAGATCGAGAACGCCTCGTCACTTGCGAAGGCCGGGGACGACCCGAAGAAGTTGCGCAAGGTCGTCCGCAAGAAGGCACCGCAGGGGTTCGTCAACTGGGGAGAGGCGAGCTTCGAGCGCCTCGTCGAGGCCGAGCCCGAACCTCTCGAACCGCACCTGCAGCTCACCGCGGCGATGCTGATCAACGTCATCGCCCGCGGCGGCGACGTGTTCGCCAACGTGCGCTCCCTCGTGTTCGACAACCACGAATCTCGGGCCCGACAGTACGAGCTCGCCCGGCGTGCACTCGGAATCTTCCGCACCCTCGTGGCGGCCGGCGTCGTCACGACCGCCGGTGGGGCGATCCGGCTCACCGTCGAGCTGCAGCCGAACTTCGCGCTCAACCAGCCGCTGTCACCGTTCGCTCTGGCGGCGATCGGCCTGCTCGACCCCGAGGATGCCGCGGGCGCGGCCGGAACCGGGCACTACTCGCTCGA
>JAHIOK010000094.1 GCA_018895315.1 Actinomycetota bacterium
CCCATCGCAGCGATCGCCGTGGCCGAACCGACAGCGTCGAAGATCGACAGTGCGGCGGAATTGAACCCTTGGCTCTGCGGGGGCGAGTACGCCAGGGTGAGCACCGTGAGGCGCGGATACATCACGCCCATCCCGGCTCCCGCGAACGTCCACCCCACGATCAGCACGGCCGGATGCCAGCCGTATGCGGCCGTGGCGGTCGCGCAGAGGGCCGCTCCGCCCAGCATGATGATGCCGATCATCGCGATGCGGGTGTTGCCGAGTCGATCGCCGAATCGGCCCTGCAGTTGCGCTCCCAGCGCCCAGGCGATCGCGGAGGTCGTGAGCCCGAGCCCCGCCCATGTCGGGGAGAACCCGTAGTGATCGATCAAGAGGTACGGGACGTAGATCTCCGCACCGAAGAGCGAGCCGGCGATGAGTCCTCGCATCAGCACGACGCTCGGGAGTCCCCGCCTCGCGCGCAGCGTCCCGGGCGGCAGCAGAGGGCGCACCGCCGCGACGATGACAACGGCGGATACGACGATGATCAGCGGCGACCACGCGCCGCCACCGTCCGCAAGGCTCAGGCCCAATGCACCCACCGCGACGGCGAGCGCGTATGCCATCCGCCCGACGACGCCGCCGGTCTCCCGCGCCGTCGTGCGCAGATCGACACCGCGCAGACTGACCGCGACCAGCGCGAACGCGATCGTCGTGAGAAGGGCCACGCCCAGGAACACCCAGCGCCAGTGCAGGTATTCCGTCACCGCACCGGCGAGGAAGGGGCCGATCAGCGACGGCACCACCCATGCCGCCGAGAACGCCGCGAAGACGCGGCCGTGCAGCGCGGATGGGTACACCCGTGCGACGACGACGTAGAGGGCGACGATCTGGCCTCCCGTTCCGAGACCCTGCGTCAGCCGACCCACGACGAGCAGCGACATGGTCGGAGCGAGACCCGCGACGAGCAAGCCCAGCACGAAGAGCGCGACCGCCGTCGTGAGCGCACCCCTCGGTCCGGTGCGGTCCGACCATGCCCCGGCAGCGACCATCCCGATGACACTCGTCGCGAGCGTGCCGGAGAACGCGACGGCGTAGAGCGCCGCACCGTCCAGATCAGCGCTGACCACCGGCATCACGGTTGTTATCGCCAGCGACTGGAGTGCTGCGAGAAAGATCAGCGTGACGGACCCGACCGTGACCCCGCCGTACTTCGCGTGCCAGATTCCCGCGGGTCGCACAACGGCGGTCACGGGCGGGTGAGCGCCCCGATGCGCTCGATCGCCTCGCGGAGGATCTCGGGCGAGCAGCCGATGTTGATGCGCACGTATCCGTTGCCCTCGTCACCGAAGTGGGGCCCGAAGTGGAGCGCGACCTTCGCCTCGCGGAGAATCTTGACCGCGGGGTTCGCACCCCACCCGAGATCACTCAGATCAACCCATGCGAGGAACCCGGCGTCCGGAATGCGGTATCGCGCACCGGGCACGTGCTCCGCGAGCAGTTCTGCCAGCAGGCGCCGGTTCTCGTCGAGGGTGGCAAGGAGGCTGTCGAGCCATTCGTCGCTCTCCGGCGATAGCGCAGCGACGCCGGCGAGTGCTCCGAAGAGTCCGGTGCGCCACTCGACCTCGTCGGGCAGGCCTGCGATCACGCGCGCCGGGCCATCACCCGCCGCGATCATCAGGGCGCACTTGAGCCCCGCGAGGTTGAAGGCCTTGCTCGCACTCGTGACCGCAAAGCCCACTTCTGCGGCTGACTCGGATGCCGCCAGGAACGGGGTGAACGTCACGTCGGGCTGGACGAGCGGGGAATGGATCTCGTCGCTGATCACGGTGGCTCCGTGCGCAGCCGCAATGTCGGCGAGAGCGGCCAGCGAGGCCCGCGAGTGCACGGTTCCGGTCGGGTTGTGCGGATTGCACAGCAAGAGGGAGCGCGCGCCGGCGGCGAACGCCGCGTCGATCCCGGCCAGATCGAGTTCCCAGCCGTCGGCGGACTCGACCAGCGGGACGCGTTCCACCACGCCACCCGCTTCGGGGATGCAGTCGAAGAACGGCGGATACACAGGAGTCGTGACGATCACCCTGTCGCCGGGGCTCGTGACGCACCGGAGCAGCTCGACGACGCCCATCATGACGTCGCACGTGGTGCGGATGCGATCGGGGCGCACGGTCCACCCGAATCGGCGATCGGCGAACGCCGCATACGCGTCGCGGATGCCCGGGTCCGGCGGTGTGTAGCCGGTGTCGCCCAGAGCGACCGCGCGCGCCAGCACCTCGGAGACGCGCGGTGCGAGCGCGAAGTCCGTCTCGGCCACGAACATCGGAAGCACATCGGGCGGATACTTCCGCCACTTCGTGCTGGAGCGCTGCCGCAGATCGTCGATGGACAGTGCGGAGAGGAGGGGTGCGCTCACCCGTCGAGCCTACCCACGCCGCGGCGCACCGAAGAGTAGCGCGTCAGATGGCGAAACCGAGCGCCCGCATCATGTCGCGTCCGTCGTCGGTGATCTTCTCCGGACCCCACGGCGGCATCCATACCCAGTTGATGCGGAATCGCTCCACGACGTCGTCGAGGGCCTGAGCGGTCTGCTCCTCGAGCACGTCGGTCAGCGGGCAGCCCGCGGACGTCAGCGTCATGTGGATGATCAGCGCGTCGTTCTCGTCGTCCCAGGCCAGGTCGTAGATCAGGCCGAGGTCGACGACGTTGATCCCGAGCTCCGGGTCCATGACATCTTTCAGAGCCTCGGTGACCTCGTCGTACTTCTCTGAGGTGAGCGTCGCGGTCATGGCATCGACCCTAGGCCTGCACGGACTCGTCGGCGAGAGGCGCGACGAAACGGTCGTATCCCTCGTCTTCGAGCCGGTCGGCCAGTTCGGGGCCGCCCTCCTCGACGATGCGTCCGGCGACCATCACGTGCACGAAGTCGGGGCGGATGTAGCGCAGGATGCGGGTGTAGTGCGTGATCAGCAGCACGCCGAGGTTGGTCTCTTCCTTGGCGCGGTTGACGCCCTCCGAGACGATCTTGAGCGCGTCGACGTCGAGCCCGGAGTCGGTCTCGTCGAGAACAGCGAGCTTCGGCTTGAGGAGTTCGAGCTGAAGGATCTCGTGGCGCTTCTTCTCGCCGCCGGAGAATCCCTCGTTCACGTTGCGCTGTGCGAACTTCGGGTCCATCCGCAGCGCCTTCATCGACGCTTTGACGTCTTTCGTCCACGTGCGGATCGCGGGCGCTTCGCCCTCGATCGCGGTCTTGGCCGTGCGAAGGAAGTTGGTGACGGTCACACCGGGGATCTCGACCGGGTACTGCATCGCGAGGAAGAGCCCCGCACGGGCGCGCTCGTCGACCGTCATGGCGAGGACGTCTTCGCCGTCGAGAGTGATCGAACCACTCGTGACCGTGTACTTGGGGTGGCCGGCGATCGTGTACGCCAGCGTGGATTTACCCGAACCGTTCGGGCCCATGATCGCGTGGGTCTGACCCGTGCTGATCGTGAGCGTCACGCCGTTGAGGATGGGGGTGGTGCCGGCATCCGTCTCGACCGTCACGTGGAGGTCGCGGATCTCGAGGACAGACATTCAGACTTCTTTCGTCAACTGCTACTTGGTGAGCGTCGGGTCGATGAGCACGTCGTCTCCATCGATGGTGACGACATAGACGGGTACCGGCTCGTACGCCGGAAGGTTGAGGGGCTTGCCGGTGCGCAGCGAGAACGCGGAGCCGTGGGCCCAGCACTCCAGCGTGTCGCCCTCGACGAAGCCCTCGGCGAGCGAGATGTCGCCGTGGGTGCAGGTGTCGCCGATCGCGTGGACTTCACCGTTGGAATCGAGCACGACCGCCATGGGCACGCCATCGATCTCGACGCGCAGAGCGGCGTCTTGTTCCAGTTCGCTCAGCGCGCAGGCGCGGGATGCCGTCATGCCGAAGCTCCTTCCGCGATCTCCCGGTCGATGGCATCGGTGAGTTCGCTCTCGAGCGAAGGGATGCCGATGCGCTGCACGATCTCGCTGAGGAACCCGACGACGACGAGGCGACGCGCCTCCGCCTCGGAGATCCCGCGGGCCTGCAGGTAGAACAGCTGCTCGTCGTCGAAGCGACCCGTCGCGCTGGCGTGACCGGCTCCGACGATGTCGCCGGTCTCGATCTCGAGGTTCGGGATCGAGTCAGCGCGGGCGCCGTCGGTGAGGACGAGGTTGCGGTTCGCTTCGTAAGAGTCGGTGCCGACGGCATCCGGTCCGATCAGCACGTCGCCGATCCAGACGCTCCGTGCGCCGTTCCCCTGCAGAGCGCCCTTGTAGAGCACGTCGCCCTTGGTGTGCGGACCCTTGTGGTGCAGGTAGACCTGGCTCTCGAGATGCTGGCCAGCATCCGCGAAGGACAGGCCGAACAGGCGCGCCTCCGAGCCCGCACCGGCGAGCTCCACCGAGGGGTTGACCCGCACGAAGCTGCCGCCGAGGCTGACCACGACGTGCGTGAGCGAGGCATCGCGGTCGACACGCGCCTGGTGCGCCGACACGTGGACGGCGTCGGCATCCCAGCGCTGGACGCTGACGACCTTCAGGTTGGCACCATCGCGCACGATGATCTCGACGTTCTGCGCGTATTGGGCGGAGCCCGCGTGATAGAGCAGCACCGTGCCGCGCGACTGCGGCATGGCTTCGATCACGATGTGGGCGTTGCCGTGGCCGCCGATTCCGCGCACGTCGACGCGCAGCGGTTCATCGCGCTCGATTCCCGCGGGAATACGCAGATGCAGAGCGTTCTCGGAGCGCTTCCAGGCGATCGCCGACGGCAGATCTTCCGGACGGAAGAACTCACCGCGCACGGCCGCATCCAGGCCCGCCGAGGGCTGAACGAAATCGTCGGGCGCATCGATGGCGTAGTCGATCGCGCTGGCGGAGTCGGACTCCTCATCGGCGAACACCGCGGTCAGGCGGTCGACCGGCGCGTGCTTCCAGTTGACCTCGCGGCCGGTGGGCACGCCGAATGTCTCTGGATCGAAAGAGGTGAGCCGCTCGGACCGCGTCTGGATCGGGATCACGGGCGCGGAGCTACTCCCCCATCCGCCGTCGGTGTGTGCCTGGCTGCCAGGCACGGTGCGGGGGGTGGTCGTGGTCGTCATCTAGCCGACGGATCCTTCCATGCCCATCTCGATGAGCTTGTTGAGCTCGAGGGCGTACTCCATGGGCAGTTCCCGCGCGATGGGCTCGATGAAGCCGCGAACGATCATGGCCATGGCCTCGTCCTCCGGCATTCCGCGGGACTGCAAGTAGAAAAGCTGCTCTTCGCTGACCTTCGAGACGGTCGCCTCGTGGCCCAGCTGCACGTCATCAACGCGGATATCGATCGACGGGTAGGTGTCGCTGCGCGAGATCGAGTCGACCAGGAGCGCGTCGCAGCGCACCGTGTTGGCCGAGTGATGCGCGTTGGCGTCGACACGGACCTCGCCGCGATATCCGGCCCTGCCACCGCCACGCGCGATGGACTTCGAGACGATCGAGGACTGCGTGTACGGCGCCATGTGGATCATCTTGGCGCCGGCATCCTGGTGCTGCCCGGGACCCGCGAAGGCCACGGAGAGCGTCTCTCCCTTGGCGTGCTCGCCCATGAGGAAGATCGACGGATACTTCATCGTCACCTTGGAGCCGATGTTGCCGTCGATCCACTCCATCGTCGCGCCCTCGTGGGCCACGGCCCGCTTGGTGACGAGGTTGTAGACGTTGTTGGACCAGTTCTGGATCGTCGTGTAACGCACACGGGCGTTCTTCTTGACGATGATCTCGACGACCGCGGAGTGCAGCGAGTCGCTCTTGTAGATCGGCGCGGTGCAGCCCTCGATGTAGTGCACATACGAGCCTTCGTCGGCGATGATCAGCGTGCGCTCGAACTGGCCCATGTTCTCGGTGTTGATCCGGAAGTAGGCCTGCAGCGGGATCTCGACGTGAACGCCGGGGGGCACGTAGACGAAGGAACCGCCCGACCACACCGCGGTGTTCAGGGCCGCGAACTTGTTGTCGCCCGCGGGGATGATCGTGCCGAAGTACTCTTCGAAGAACTCCGGGTGCTCGCGGAGCGCCGTGTCGGTGTCCATGAAGATGACACCCTGCGCTTCGAGCTGCTCGTTGATCTGGTGGTACACGACCTCGGACTCGTACTGCGCGGCGACGCCGGCGACGAGACGCTGACGCTCGGCCTCGGGGATGCCGAGCCGCTCGTACGTGTTGCGGATCTCTTCGGGAAGCTCTTCCCAGGTGCCGGCCTGCTTCTCGGTGGACCGCACGAAGTACTTGATGTTGTCGAAGTCGATGTCGCTGAGATCGGCGCCCCAGGTGGGCATCGGCTTGCGTCCGAAGAGCTGGAGTCCCTTGAGGCGGGTCTTCAGCATCCATTCGGGCTCGTTCTTGAGCGTGGAGATGCCACGCACGACGGACTCGCTGAGCCCGCGCTGGGCGGCGGCTCCGGCGGCATCGGCGTCGTGCCAGCCGAACTCGTACTGGCCGAGACTCGCAAGCTCGGGTCGATCGATAAGCACATCGGACATGACGTCACTCTCCTCTTGGGCCACAACGGTGTCATCCGCCCCGGCATTCCGATTCCCTCGTGGAGTTCCGAGGGTGGGATGCCGCTGGTGGGCCCGATCAAGTGCGCTGACTGCGCGCCTACACTTGTTCGTGTTGCGGAGCGCGTCTGCGCTGCATCACGAACCCTTTGATTCTACAGGTTCCGCCCTCGCTCCGGGTGGACGGCACCCGTCCTCGCCGCTAGCGCGGAGGGACTTCCCAGGAGGCGAGACGTCATGTCCGCGGATCCCCGCACGTCCACCCGTTCCGGCATCCGGCGTCGAATCGCCGATTGGCTGCCCGCCACGATCGATCGCCGAGTGATCGCCACCGCCTGGGCCACCCTCGTCGTGCAGATCGGCATCGTCGGCACCGGGGGTCTCGTTCGCCTGACCGGATCAGGACTCGGCTGCCCGACGTGGCCGCGCTGCACCGCGGATTCGCTCGTCAATACGCCCGAGATGGGCATCCACGGTGTCATCGAGTTCACCAACCGTGCACTCACCTTCGTGCTCGCGGTGGTCGCCATCGCGATGTTCGTCCTCGTGCTGCGACTGCGTCGCGAGCGTCGCGACCTGTTCTGGCTCTCGCTTCTTGTCGGTCTCTACATTCCGGCGCAGGCCATCATCGGCGGCATCACGGTGCTCAGCCGACTGAACCCCTACGTGGTGGGACTGCACTTCTTCGCCTCGGTTCCGTTGGTCGCGCTGGCCGCGGCACTGGTATGCCGCGTCTATGCGACCCCCGGCCCCCGCGTACGGGCGGTCCCCCGGTGGTACGCGGTGACCACACATCTGACGAGCGTCGTCGTCGTGATCACGGTGATCGTCGGCATTCTCGTGACCGGTTCGGGCCCCCACGCGGGTGACACGGTGGCGGCACGCAACGGGCTCGATCCCGAATTCATGCAGCACGTCCACTCCTGGCCCGCCTACGCGACGCTCGCACTCACCCTGGTGCTGGTCGCGGGTGCGTGGCGGACGCCGCCCGTGCTGCGCCTGCGTCTGTGGACGGCGCTCCTCCTCGCCGTCGAGGTCGCTCAGATCGCGGTCGGACTGATCCAGGCCCGGTTGGGCCTGCCCGTCGTGCTCGTGAACATCCACATGGTGCTC
Organism: Actinomycetota bacterium; assembly: GCA_018895315.1. Classification (GTDB taxonomy): domain Bacteria; phylum Actinomycetota; class Actinomycetes; order Actinomycetales; family Microbacteriaceae; genus Microbacterium. The sequence continues at coordinate 7,644 of JAHIOK010000094.1, forward strand.
GCAGTCCTCCTCGTAGCCGCGATGACCACCGTCGTGATGCACCTGAAGGCACCCCAGAACGTCGCCATTCATAGCGAACTCATCGACAGCGCACACGAACGCGTCGGTTCGATGAGGCACGATGGCTGATGCCGAGGCCGAACGAGCCCGGAATTCCCAAGGAGTGACACACATGGCAAACCGCCCCCGCCTCATCCGCAGCATCCCGTACTGGATCCTCATCGTCGGATCCGTCGTCAGCGCGGGCTACGGCACCTGGGTCTTCTTCGACAAGGTCACGGCCATGACGAACAAGCTCACCGACGGCTCCGCCACGGGCGTCGAGGTCTACGGCGGCCAGGCGTGGATCACGTTCGCTGCGGCCTTCGTCGCCGCCGGCCTCCTCGGCCTGGTCGCCGCGCTGACCATCGCCGTCGCGCGCTCGCTGGTTCCCGCCGCGCCGGTCGAGGTCGTGGAGCCCATCGACTGGACCGCTCAGGACGATGAGCCCGAGATCGCCCCCGTGACTCCGGCGGCGGCTCCCACCGACGCCGAGGACGCGACGATCACCCGCTGACACCCGCACCACCCGAATGGCGGTTCCGCTCTCCGAGCGGGGCCGCCATTCGGCATTTCCGGGGACGGGCAGCGCCGGCTGACTCGGGCCCGGCCCGACTCTCCGCCCGGCCCGGCCGCTGGACGGTGGTGCGTCAGAAGAGCGGGGCGATCAGAACGGCAGCAGCGGGTCGATCGCGATCGCGACGAACAGCAGAGTGAGATACGTGATGGATGCGTGGAAGACGCGCATCGGACGCGGCTCGGTGCCACGGACAGACCGGGCATACAAGCGGTGGGATTCGTAGATGAACCAGCCGCCGAACACGAGCGCCGAAGCCGTGTAGACCAGGCCCATCTGAGCAACCGGAATCAGCAGCAGCGAGCACGCGACGGTCGCCCAGGCATACAGGATCACCTGCAGACCGACCTGCGAACCCGAACGGGTCGCGCCGAGCATCGGCACATCGACGTCGTCGTACTGCTTCTTGTATTTCATCGAGAGCGGCCAGTAGTGCGGCGGCGTCCAGAGGAAGACGAGGCCGAACAGGATCATCGGAGTCCACGACAGCGAACCCGTCACGGCCGACCAGCCGATGAGCACCGGGAAGCAGCCGGCGATGCCGCCCCACACGATGTTCTGCTCGGTGCGGCGCTTGAGGATGATCGTGTAGATCACGACGTAGAAGAAGATGGCGAGGGCCGACAGCGCCGCGGCGAGCCAGTTGGTGGTCACCCACAGCCAGACGGTCGAGAATGCTGCGAGGGTCCACGCAAACGTCAGCGCTCCACGCGGCGAGACCTCGCCCGTGACGAGCGGTCGGTTCTCGGTGCGCTGCATATGCGCGTCGATGTCGCGATCGAGGTACATGTTGAACGTGGCCGCGGAACCGGCAGAGAGAGATCCCCCCACGACGGTCGCCAGAACGAGCCAGAGATTCGGCAGCCCGTTCTGCGCCAAGATCATCACCGGCACCGTGGTGACGAGAAGAAGCTCGAGCACGCGGGGCTTGGTCAGTGCCACGTAGGCGCGAATCGTGCGACCTACCGAAGGCTTCGACGCCGAAACCGGTCGATGAGACGGTGCCGTGATATCCATCGCCCCCACAATCGCCGTACGCAAATCCTCTAAAACTCTAATGCATCCACCCGGATGCCCTCCCCTGACCAACCGGAAACCGGCAGCGGCAGCGTCATACAGCGTCCTCGATCGCCGC
>JAHIOK010000095.1 GCA_018895315.1 Actinomycetota bacterium
GGCGCCTCGATCCGGCCCATCGGATGACCCTGTCGTGCACCGACTCGAGGAGTGATCGTGCCTGATTCCCCCGTCCTGACAGACCGCGTCGCGATCATCACCGGCGGTGCGCGCGGCCTCGGTGCTGCGTACGCGCGGGCTCTGCACGATGCAGGCGCACGGGTGGTCGTGGCAGATGTGCTCGAGGACGAAGGGCGGCGGCTGGCGGCCGAGCTCGGCGAGCGCGCACGGTTCGCCCTGCTCGACGTCACCGACGAAGAGGCGTGGTCCACCGTCGTCTCCGACACCCTCGAGGCGTGGCACCGGGTCGACGTGCTCGTCAACAACGCCGGGATCGCGAACGCCGCCCCGATCGAGCACTTCACGCTCGCGAAGTGGAACGCCGTGATCGGTGTGAACCTCACCGGCGTGTTCCTCGGCTGCCGGGCCGTGGTCCCCGCGATGAAGGCGGCTGGACAGGGCTCGATCATCAACATCTCCTCGGTCGAGGGCATGCGCGGCAGCGCGGGACTGCACGGCTATACGGCCTCCAAGTTCGGCGTGCGCGGGCTCACGCAGGGCCTTGCCGTCGAGCTCGGGCCGTTCGGCATCCGGGTGAACTCGGTGCATCCGGGTCTGATCCTCACCGAGATGACCACGCGGATCGACCCGGCATACCTCGACATCCCGCTCGGGCGACCCGGGGTGCCCGACGACGTGGCGGGCACGATCGTCTTCCTGGCGAGCGACGCCTCGCGCTTCACCAGCGGCACAGAACTCGTCGTCGACGGCGGCATGATCGCCGGCATTCCCCACCGGATGCCGCCGGCCGAGGGTGGTGCGCGATGACCGACCTGCCGGGCCTGAACCTGCCGGGGCTGCGCCGATGGCTGGGCGAGACCCATCCCGACCTCGCCGGCGACGTGACCGCCACCGTCATCGCGGGCGGCCGCAGCAACCTCACCTACTCGATCGACGGCGGACCGGTGCCGCTCGTGCTGCGGCGCCCGCCGCTCGGGCACGTGCTCTCGACCGCCCACGACATGCGGCGCGAACACCGGGTGATCTCTGCGCTCGAGGGATCGGGCGTTCCGGTGCCGGTCGCGGTCGATATGGTCGATGACACCGATGCGAAGGACGTCACCGGCACGGTGTTCTTCGTGATGGAGCGGGCGCCCGGTCGGGTGATCGCCCGGCGCCGGCAGAACGCCGAGTTCACCCCCGCGGGCCTGCGCACCCTGAGCGTCGAGCTGGCCGAGAGCCTCGCGGATCTGCACCGGGTAGAGCCGGCGGCCGTCGGCCTCAGCGACTTCGGGCGCCCCGACGGCTACCTCACGCGCCAGCTCGCCACCTGGCGACGACAACTCGATGCCTCCCGCTCGCGAGACGTGCCGGCCCTCGACCGGCTGCAGGATGCTCTGTCGGGCGACGTACCCACGGCCGCGCGCAGCGGCATCGTGCACGGCGACTACCGCCTCGACAATGCGCTGGTGACCGGCGAGGGCGAGGCGCCGCGACTGTCGGCGATCCTGGACTGGGAGATGGCGACCCTCGGCGACCCGCTCGTCGACCTCGGAATACTCGGCATGTATTGGGAGATCGGTCAGCTGCCAGCGACGCTGGCAGGCGCCGTGCCGAGCGCGGTCGACCCGGATGCCGGGTACCTCGGCTTCGACGAGCTCGTCGAGGTGTACGCCGCTCGTGCAGGTATCCGGATCCCCGATCTCGGCTGGTACCGGGCTTTTGCGGCCTACAAACTTGCCGTGATCCTCGAAGGCATCCACCGGCGATTCCTCGCGGGTGAGACCGTCGGCGAGGGCTTCGATCGCATCGGTGGGCTGGTCGAACCGCTCGCCTCCGAAGGACTGAAGGTGCGCTGATGGACTTCGCCCCCGACGCACGCACGACCGAGATCGCGGCCCGTGCCCGCATATTCCTCGAAGAGCATGTGCTTCCCGCCGAGCCCGTGCTCGAGGCGCAACTCGCCGCGACACCCGACGAGTGGACGTTTCGCCCGATCGTGCGCGAACTGCAGCAGCGGGCTCGCGATGCGGGGCTGTGGAACCTGTTCCTGCCAGGGCCGGGCGGCGCCGGGCTCACGAATCTGCAGTATGCCGCGGTCGCCGAGGTCACCGGTTGGAGTCCGCGGCTCGCGCCGGCCGCGTTCAACTGCAACGCCCCCGACACCGGCAACATGGAGGTGCTGAACGAATTCGGCACCCCCGAGCAGAAGAAGCGGTGGCTCGAACCGCTGTTGGAGGGCCGCATCCGGTCGTCGTTCTGCATGACCGAACCCGACGTCGCCTCCTCCGACGCGACCAACATCGCCACCCGCATCCGCCGTGACGGCGACGACTACGTGGTGTCGGGGCGCAAGTGGTGGTCGACCGGCGCCATGAACCCGGATGCCGCGATCTTCATCGTGATGGGCAAGACCGACCCCGACGCCGAGCGGCACAGGCAGCAGTCGATGATCCTCGTGCCCCGCGACGCTCCCGGCGTCACGGTCGTGCGCGCGCTGTCGGTGTTCGGCTACGACGATCGCGACCACGGCGGGCACGCCGAGGTGCTGTTCGACGACGTACGGGTGCCCGCGACGAATCTCATCGCCGGTGAAGGCGAGGGGTTCGCCATCGCGCAGGCACGGCTCGGGCCCGGGCGCATCCACCACTGCATGCGGGCCATCGGCATGGGCGAACGCGCGCTGGCCCTCGTCAAGGAGCGCGCGAACCAGCGCGTCGCGTTCGGCCGCACGCTCGCCGAGCAGGGAGTCGTCCGCGAGTGGGCGGCGGAGTCTCGCATCCAGCTCGAAGCGCTGCGCCTGCTGGTGCTCAAGACCGCGTGGCTCATGGACACCGTGGGCAACCGGCGAGCGATGACAGAGATCCAGGCGATCAAGATCGCAGTACCGCGCGCCGTGCAGCAGATCCTCGACCGGGCGATCCAGGTATTCGGCGCCGCCGGGGTGTCGGGTGACACTCCGCTCGCCGAGCTCTTCGCCGGCGTGCGCACTCTGCGACTGGCCGACGGCCCCGACGAAGTACACCTCAGCAGCCTCGGCCGCGCCGAACTCCGGACCTAAGCCCGCTCGACTACTCGAGTCTCAGTCTTCGTCGCCGGGAGCGAGTGGATGCCGCGGCCGCCACAGCACAACCTCGGTCGCGCGGCGGATGCGGGTGCCGTGGCGCAGCGAGACGACGGCTCCGGTCGCGCCGGCGGCGAACACGCGGGCGCCCGGGCGATTCTGCATCTCGGTGCGCACGGCCGCCTCGAGATTCTGCAC
>JAHIOK010000096.1 GCA_018895315.1 Actinomycetota bacterium
GAACGGCCAGGGTACGCCCTGAGGGTCGCCACGCGCGTCGCGCAGCGAGCAGGCCGTAGCCGATCAGGAACGCAGCGCCCGCCCACCGCACGGTGACGATCAACCACGGGACCGCCTGCACGACGAGGCCGATGCCCGAGACGCCGAGGGCGATCAGGACCGCATCGGATGCCGCGCAGATCGCTGCGACGACGACCACGTGTTCGCGGCGCATCCCCTGGCGCAGCACGAAAAGGTTCTGCGCGCCGATCGCGACGATCAGTGAGAAGCCGAGACCGAGGCCGGCGAGGAGCGACGAGACCATGGCTCGACGGTAGGTCGTGGGTGATCTGTAGGCAACCTCATTATTCTTCAGGTGCATTAGCCTGGCTTACTATGCGGATTTCGCTGGAACTCGCCCAGACCATCGCCGCCGTCATCGACGAAGGAACGATGGATGCCGCGGCGCGGCGGCTGCACATCACGCCGTCGGCCGTCAGTCAGCGCGTCAAAACCGTCGAGGAGCAGCTCGGTCAGGTCGTGATCGTGCGTTCGAAGCCGGTGCGGGCGACCTCGGCGGGTGCCGCACTGGTGCGCCTTGCGCGGCAGTTCGCTCTCCTCGAGCATGACACCCTTGTCGAACTTCGCGCCGATGCCGACGACGCGCGTGTGACCGTCCCGCTCGCGGTCAACGCCGACTCGCTCGCCACGTGGTTTCTCGCTCCGCTGGCGCGGCTCGCGCAGGATCGCCCCGTCGTGTTCGAGCTGCACCGCGACGATCAGGACTTCACCGCGGGACTGCTCGAATCGGGCACCGTGATGGGCGCCGTCACATCGCGGGAGAGCCCTGTGGCGGGGTGCCGGGTGAGCGCGCTCGGTGCGATGCGCTATGAAGCGGTGGCGAGCGCGGAGTACGTCGCCCGCTGGATGCCGGAGGGGCCGATTGCATCGGCGGTGACCGTCGCCCCGATCGTCGACTTCGATCGCCGCGACGATCTTCAGACGCGGTGGCTGTCGGCCGAGGGCGTTGATCCCGCGGGGCCGCCACGGCACTTCGTCCCGGCATCCAATGAGTTCGCCACCGCCGTGCGCCTCGGCCTCGGCTGGGCGCTGCTTCCTCGCCTCCAGTCGCAGGATGCGCTGGATTCCGGCGCTCTGGTGCTCCTCGGGGGACGCCCGATCGATGTGCCGCTGTACTGGCAGCAATGGAACCTGCGATCAGCGCTGCTGGACGCGATCGCCGACGAGATCGTCGGCGAAGGGCGGCGCGTGCTCAGTCGTCGCTGACCCGAAGCACGACCTTGCCGCGCGTGTGGCCCTTCTCGAGCTCAGCGTGGGCGGCCGCGGCATCCTTGAGGTCGAAGACCTTGTCGACGTACACCTGCACCGCGCCGGAGTCGAGCAGCCGGCCGACGGTCGCGAGTACATCGCCGTCGGGAATGACGCGATACTGCGTGGAACGCACCCCCGCGGCACCCGCAGCGTCGGCGTATCCGGGCCACGAGCCAGTGGGCACGAGCACGTAGAGGCCGCCGGGACGCAACACCGTGAGCGAGCGCGATCCGGTGTCATCGTGCACATTGCCCACGAGATCGATGACGACGTCGACCTCGGCGACGACATCCTCGAATCGGGTCGTGGTGTGGTCGATGACGACCGATGCGCCGAGTTCGCGCAACCAGGATGCATTCGCGGCGGATCCGGTAGCGGTCACGTGTGCGCCGAAGTAGGCAGCGAGCTGGACGGCGAAGTGCCCCACGCCGCCGCTGCCGGCGTGGATCAGCATCCGCTGTCCTTCGTGGGCGTGGGCGGTTTCGACGACGAGTCCCCACGCGGTCAGTGCCGCCAGCGGAACGCCCGCGGCCTCGACGTGCGAAAGCGAGGCCGGCTTGCGAGCAACCGATTGAGAGGGCACGACCGCGTACTCGGCGTACGTGCCACCGGAGCGCGGGAAGGGCGCCATGCCGAAGACGGCGCTGCCCGGCTGGAGCGGATGCGATTCGTAGGGGGAGCGGACGACGATGCCGCTGAAGTCGAACCCGAGGACCGCGGGGAAGTCGGTGATCGCGCCGGAGACGCCCTTGCCTCCTCGGGTCTTGGCGTCGATGGGGTTCACCCCCGCGGCGACCACCCGGACGAGCAGCTCGCTCATGATCGGGGCGGGAACGGGAATGGATGTCTCGTGAAGAACACCCGGAGCGCCCGGCGCGTCGAACACGACGGCACGCATCGCCTCTGGGGGCGTGGGAACGGGAGCAGGTGGGCTCTCGGTGGAGGGTGAACGCAGCGGCCGGAATCGCATCGGTCGCTCCTTCCGCGTGCATGTCGGCGTCGGCAGCACTGGTGCCTGGGTGAGACCCCAGTCAACCGCGCCATTGTCTCGGCCGTGTTACGCGGGTGATACCGGGCGGCAAAGCCTCGCTTCGGCGCGACCCCGGTCAGCTCAGGGGGTGACGCCCGCCGTAAGGGCATGCAGGAGTCGGCTGAGGCTGACGATGTCGTCGACTTCCCACTCCGACAGTGCATTGAGCAGAGTGCTTTCCTGCGGCTCGCGGGCCGCGGACAGGCGTTCGAAGCCGAGCGGGGTGGGGGAGAGGAGGCTCGACCGGCCGTCGGCGGGATCAGGGGTGCGCATCACGAGACCGAGGTCTTCGAGCTCGCGCACCGTTCGGCTGATCTGTCCCTTATCGGCCAGCAGGATCCCCACGAGTGCCGACTGGGTGACAGACCCGCGATGCACGATCGTGGTGAAGACCTTGTAGGCGCCGGGAAGCATGCCGGGACTCACGCGGTGCGCGTTCTCCGTGATCACGCGACGAAACTGGTTGATCAGCTCGCTGAACTCGGCCTCGAGGGCGCGCACCGCATCGGTACGCGCCCCTCCGGTCTCGATGTCGTTCATCAGGATCGACTTTATCCGCGGCGAGACGTCGCGGCATCCGTGTCGGTGTC
>JAHIOK010000097.1 GCA_018895315.1 Actinomycetota bacterium
AAACTACAACACCCACCGCCACCACTCAGCCATCAACGGCACACCCATCAGCCGACTGTCACCAACCTAAAAGCCGAGTACATCTAGGAGCGTGCGGTCGAGGGCAGCAATCGCCATCCGGTTCCATCGTCGTCGGCCTCACCGGCGAGCCGCATCATCCCCAGCGCGTTCGCGACATCGCCGACGGACATACCGCTGCGCCGCGCCACATCGTCCACACGCCGGCGAGCCCTCGTCGACAACGCATCCGCTACGCGCGACGATTCAGCGCTGCGATACCGGCCGCCCTCGTCGACCTCGATCAGTGCCTGGGTCGGCAGGCCGATGCCCAGGAGCTCTGCGGCATCATCGGCACTCGTGATGCAGCGGGCGTCGAACTCTCTCAGGAGCCGATGGCAACCAGCCGATGCCGCACTCGTGATCGGTCCCGGCACCGCGCCGAGAGGGCGCCCCAGGTCGGCCGCGTGCCCGGCGGTGTTGAGCGATCCGCTTCGCCACCCGGCCTCGACGACGACCGTGGCGTCGGATATCGCGGCGATGAGCCTGTTCCTCTGCAGAAACCTCCACTTCGTGGGGGCCGATCCGCAAGGAACCTCGCTGACCACGGCGCCCGATGCCGCGATCCGCGCGAGCAGATCGGTGTGGCCGGCAGGATAGGCGCGATCGACACCGCCAGCGAGGAGCGCCAGCGTGGAGCCTTCCGCCGCGAGAGCGGCTCGGTGTGCCGCGCCGTCGATGCCGTAGGCAGCCCCTGAAACGATCCGCACGCCACGGCCGGCGAGCTCTGCGGAGAGCTCCATCGCGACGTGTTCGCCGTACCCGGTGGCTGCGCGGGCACCGACGACCGCGAGGGAGGGAGCGATCTGGTCGAGTGCGGCAGGAGTTCCGCGAGCCCACAAACAGACGGGCGCGTGGATGTCGAGGTCGCGCAGCCCTGCGGGCCATCCGTCGTCGTCAGGTGTGATGAGTGTTGCGCCGACGCGTGCAGCGCTGGTGAGCGCAGCGTCGACCGACCCTTGGTCCATGCGCGGGCTCCAGCGGGCGAGTGCGTCTCGCGTTTCCCTCGCCGTCAGTCCAATGCTCTCGGCCATTGAGGCGCCGATCTGCCCCGCAAGCGCGACCTCGAGAGCGCGGACGGGCCCGAGCGCCGCAATGAGGCGCCCCGCTCCCCCATCTCCCGGCTCAACCAGGCAGCTCCACGCCACGCACGCGTAGGCACGGAGGCTCCTCTCCGTCTCGTCATACGGCTCGCCGCCGTGGCCCGCCTCCCGAGTACCGAGAGCCGCCATCCGTTCGCGCGCCACGGTCGAGGACAATGTGAGGCGGCTCATGCGGTGATCCCCTTCTTCAGGTAGAGCGCACGCCCGATGTCGTCGAGCGCCAGGCGATCGCGGCCGGCGAGGTCGGCGTTGGACCACGCGACCCGAAGCACCCGGTCGTAGCCGCGGAGGGTGAGCGCTCCCCGTTGCAAGGCCGTGTCGAGGGGCCTGCGCACCCCAGGGGCCGGAGCCAGCGGACCCTGCCGCAGCCATGCGCCGGCCACTTCGGCGTTCACACGCCAGGCTGTGCCGTGTAATCGCCGCGCTGCTCGCTCACGGGCGGCCGCAACCCGTGCGCGAGCAGCCTCGGTCGTCGTGGCCGGGGTGCCCGCGGCGGCGTGGGCCACTGACACTCGCGCAATGGCCAGCTCGATGTCGAGGCGATCCAGCAGCGGACCCGAGAGCTTGCCGAGGTAGCGCCTGATCGCGATCGGCGCGCACGTGCAGTGACCTCCACGCACGCCGTACTGCCCGCACGGACACGGGTTCGTTGCGAGCACGAGTTGGAAGCGTGCGGGGAACGTGGCCGTCATCCCCGCGCGGTGGATGACGATCGATCCACTCTCCAGCGGCTGCCTCAGGGCATCGAGGGCGTTCGCCGGGTACTCCCCCGCTTCATCGAGGAAGAGCACACCTTCGCTCGCCCGAGCGATCGCACCGGGGCGGACGACCCGCGACCCGCCCCCGACGAGTGCCGCGACGCTCGCGGTGTGATGCGGAGCCTCGAAGGGGGGCGTCCGGCTCAGCCGCGTGACGGCCTCTCCGGCGAGCGAGCGGATGGATGCCGCCGCAAGCGCCGCGCGATCGTCGAGTTCGGGCAGGATGCCCGGGAGCCGTCGGGCGAGCATGGTCTTTCCGGCGCCGGGTGGTCCACTCATCATCAGGTGGTGTCCGCCCGCCGCTGCCACGATGAGCGCCTCGACGGCATCGCCCTGACCGATCACTTCAGCGAGATCCGGCACGACCTCGGGCTGCTCATCGGGCTGTGCCGCTACCGCCGGCTCCAGTTCGATGTGCTCGACCACCGCACCGTGGAAGCGGGCAACGTCGGCGAGGGCGATCGCGCCGACGACTCGCACTCCGTCCACGAGTGCCGCCTCCTCGCGGTTGGCGTGCGGGACGATGACAGTACGCACTCCGGCTCTCGCGGCGGCGAGCACCGCCGGAAGTACTCCCGGCACCGGCCGCAGGCGACCGTCGAGCCCGAGTTCGCCGAGATGGGCGGACTCCGCCACGGAGGCGACATCCATCGGGCATTCGGTGGCGAGCGAGGCGATCGCGATCGCTACGTCGAACCCCGAACCCTGCTTCGGCAGGCTGGCCGGCGAAAGGTTGACGGTCAGTCGCCGTCGCGGCAACGCGAGACCACTGTTCGCGCAGGCATTATGAACGCGCTGCACGGCTTCGCCGAGGGCCTTGTCTGGCAGGCCGATGATGCGGAACTCCGGAATCTGATTCGACAGGTCTGCCTCGACCTCCACGAGTGCCCCTTCGAGGCCGAGCAGCGCCACGGACCACGTGCGAGCGACCGTCATGACACGTCGACCAGGTGCTCGAGGGGTGCGGTCGCCGGCTCCGCGCCCGTGATCGCGATCACATCGATGCGGATCTCACCGCGCCCGGCGGCGTCGGGGTGCGCGGCCCGCCATGCCATTCCGAGTCGCCACAGCCGCTGTCTCTTCCGGGCGTCCACGGCCTCGAACGGATGCCCGAACGCCTCGCCGCGGCGCGTTTTGACCTCGACGATGACCAGCCGCACGCCATCGCGCGCGAGAAGGTCGAGCTCTCCGCCCTGCGTGCGCCAGTTGCGATCGAGGATCTCGTAGCCGCGTTCGGTGAGGTATCGCGCGGCCCGCTCTTCACCCGCGCGCCCGAGGATGTCCTTGTCTGCCATGACGACATGCTGGCGCGCAGCGAATCAGCACAACGAAAGTTCACCGTGACGCAGAACAACTCGTCGGATCGCCCTCCCCGAGGTTGCCTGGGGAGGAATCGCTGCTCAGTTGTCGAGCGAGAGTTCTTCGGGCAGGTGGAAGTCGCGTCGCGTGAGCTCTTCCACGTTCACATCTTTGAACGTGAGCACGCGCACCGACTTCACGAATCGATCCGCGCGGTAGATGTCCCATACCCAGACGTCCGTCATCGAGATCTCGAAGTAGAAGTCGTGCTGGGTGTCACGGCGTACGACGTTGACCTCGTTCGCGAGGTAGAACCGGCGTTCTGTTTCGATGACGTACTGGAACTGGGATACGACGTCGCGGTACTCGCGGTAGAGGGCGAGTTCCAGCTCCCGGTCGTAGTCCTCGAATACGTCGTCGTCCATGGTCTCTCCATCCTAGACGTCGCAGCGCCGACCACGTCGCCAGCGCTTCAGAACAGCACGGGGGCATCCGATAGCACCCATGAGGCCCGATGGTGCGGGCTGATGCCATGCTCCCGAATGGCCGCGCGATGCGCGGCGCTGCCATATCCCTTGTTGCGCGCCCACTCATAGACCGGCACGTCTTCGTGCAGATCCGTCATGACCGCATCGCGCGCGACTTTTGCAATCACGGATGCGGCCGCGGCGCTGGCGCAGTCGCGATCCGCCTTCACGACCGGACGGACCGTGAGCTCTGTGGCACCGGCTGCGGAGATGTAGTCGTAGTTGCCGTCGAGGAGGACGATCGCGTCTTCGGTGACGACTCCTCCGATGCGGAGCTCGGCGATCGCCCGGATGGCGGCGAGCCCCAGCGCACGCATGATGCCGACCTCGTCGATTTCGGACGCACTGGCCCACCCCACCGCGCTCGCGCCCACCCAGGCAGAAGACCTGGCCGCGACGTCGGCGCGCCGGAGTTCAGGCACGAGCTTCGAGTCCCGAAGGCCCTGAGGGATGCGCCGACGCGCACCCACGGCATCCAGGGTCGCCGCGCCGACTGCCACCGGGCCCGCCAGCGCTCCGCGCCCCACCTCATCGCAAGCGATCACGAGAGGGAAATCCCGGAGGAGACGCCGCTCGAGCGTGAGCCGCGGTTCGACGACCGTCATTTCGCCGCAGGCACCCCGGCGAAGACGGGATGCTGGAAATCGATCGCTCCGAATCGTGAGAGCGGCCATGTGATCAGAAAGGCCCGCCCCACGACGTTCGATATCGGGACGAATCCCTTGTTGGGCTGGTCCTGGTTGTAGCGCGAGTCGCGCGAACTGTCGCGGTTGTCCCCCAGCACCCACAGCGAATCAGCCGGCACGGTGACGTCGAAAGGTACGACCGCCGGCGCGCTCGCACCCGGGCTCAGCTTGAGGTAGCCGGTCTCGTCGATCGGAACGCCGTTGACCGTCAGCTGCCCGATCGCGTTGCAACAGACGACGTGGTCGCCCGGGAGTCCGATGATGCGTTTGATGAGGTGATCGTCGCTGTCGGGTGCGGAGAGTCCCACGAGCGACAGCGCCCAATCGACCGCCTCGATGACGAAAGGTCGAGCGGGCGTTGTGGTCGCGGGAAGCCAGCCGCCTGGATCGCGGAAGACGACGACGTCTCCCCGCTCGTAGCCGGTGAATCGCGGGGTGATCTCGTCGACCAGGATGCGGTCCTTGATCAGCAGCGTGTTCTCCATCGACCCCGAGGGGATATAGAACGAACGCACCACGAACGTCTTGACGAGGAACGAGACGAGGATCGCGATGACGACGATCACGAGCACGTCCCGGAGGAACGCCCCCCACCCTCTTCGTCGTGGCGCGGACGCGCGTTCGGATGCGCGTGTGGCGGGGCCGACGTTGGTCTCGGCCGGCACTGGGGGCTCCGTGGTCATGAGTTCCTTCACCGCCGCCCCGAGATCGGCGGCTGCACCTCTAAGCGTCGCACATTTGCGCGACGACGCAGCGACGCCCCAGGGAATACCCCGGGGCGTCGAACGAATGGCTGCGGACGACGAGTGTCAGCGGTCGCGCTTCTCCTTGATTTTGGCCTTCTTGCCACGGAGGTTGCGCAGGTAGTACAGCTTCGCGCGGCGGACGTCACCGCGGGTGACGACCTCGATGTGATCGATGACCGGGCTGTGAACGGGGAACGTGCGCTCGACGCCGACCTGGAAGCTGATCTTGCGGACGCAGAAAGTCTCGCGCACGCCGTCACCGGAGCGACCCATCACGACACCTTGGAAGACCTGGATGCGGGAGCGCGTGCCCTCGGTGATGTTGACGTGCACCTTCACGGTGTCGCCGGGGAAGAAGTCGGGGATGTCGGTGCGGAGCGATGCCGCGTCGAGTGCGTCGAGGATCTGCATGATCGTGTCTCTCTTCGGCCGCCACAGGTCGACCGGGATGGATGTATGAAAGGAATGCGTGCCGCGTGCCTACCGGATCGACTCCGAGTGGCTGACTCCCCTGAGGCAGAGCGTTCAGGGCACAATCGACTATTCTGCCACGGATACCGCGACCTGCCAAAACAGGTCAGGATGCCGGCGGCTGGCGCTCTGCGATGACGATGACCTCGTGGTCGTCGGCGGGCGAACGGCGAGGCGTCTGCGGCATAGCGGGGGCGGGGATGAATCCCACGCCTTCGGAGGTGCGCAGGAGCACGGCACTGGGTCGGGCCTCTCTCCACAGCTGCCAGAGGGTAAGCCAGAACAGTGCGAGGCCGACGATGACAGCTGACACCATGACGGGCGCGAACCACGCGGGGTTGTAGAACCCGCAGGCGATGGTCAGACCGTGCCAGAGGCCGAAGCCGAGCACGTCCCACCAGGAAACGGCGCGCTGGGCACGTACCGTCCCTCGAGCACGTACCAAGAGCGTGAGCACGAGCTGGCCGAGGAAGACCGAGGGGATCGCGATGAACAGCACCCACAGAAATGCCCAGCCACCCGCGTTGAAGACTCCCCAACCGACGAAGAGCCACAAGGGTAGAACCAGTGCGGCCGGAATCATCCAGCCGTAGAACGCACGACGCACCCACATGGCACCGATGCTACGCCGCGCCTGCGGTGCGTGGGGTCGTGGTGTCGGCGACGCGGGGCATCCTCCCAGCGGAAGGCCGCGGTATCCGGGAGAATGGATGTCGAACGAGAGGATCCTGATGATCGAGTTGCGCACCCCCGCGGAGATCGAGCAGATGCGACCGGCCGGGCGCTTTGTCGCCGAGGTACTGGCAACTCTGCGAGACGAGACGAAAGTCGGTACCAACCTACTGGCGATCGATCGGCGCGCCCACGAGCTGATCCGCAAGGCCGGAGCGGAGTCGTGCTACATCGACTACCACCCCTCCTTCGGGGCGAGCCCGTTCGGAAAGGTCATCTGCACCTCGATCAATGATGCGGTGCTGCACGGACTCCCCCACGACTACGTGCTTCGAGACGGAGATCTCGTGTCGCTGGACTTCGCCGTCAGCATCGACGGATGGGTCGCCGACTCCGCCGTGTCCTTCGTGGTGGGAACACCGCGGGACGAAGACCTTCGGTTGATCGATACGACTCAGCGCGCGCTGGATGCCGCCATCAAGGCCGCCGTCGCCGGCAGCCGGATCGGCGACATCTCGCATGCCATCGCCGAGGTCTCTCGCGGCGCAGGGTATTCGATCAACACGGATTTCGGCGGCCACGGCGTCGGGCGGGTCATGCACGGTGACCCGCACATCCCCAACGAC
>JAHIOK010000007.1 GCA_018895315.1 Actinomycetota bacterium
ACAGCCGACCAGAACCTGCAGGACGGCCCGCACAGCGATCTTCGCCGTGCGCGCGGTGCGGCGATCAACATCGTGCCCGCCTCCACCGGCGCGGCGAAGGCCATCGGATCCGTGCTGCCCGAGCTGAAGGGCAAGCTCAGCGGCTCGTCCTACCGCGTCCCGGTCCCCACCGGCTCCATCGTCGACCTGACGATCGTCACGCCGACCGAGGGCCTGACCGCAGACCAGATCAACGCCGTTTACAAGGCTGCAGCAGCCGAGGGCGCGTTGGCCGGATTCCTCGAGTACACGGAAGACCCGATCGTCTCCAGCGACATCCAGGGCAACCCGCACTCCTCGATCTTCGATGCCGAGCTCACCAACGTCAGCGGAAACCTCGTCAAGGTTTCGGCCTGGTACGACAACGAGTGGGGTTACTCCAACCGCCTCGTCGACCTCACCGAGTACGTCGCCGAGCGTCTCTGAGTTCGCTCAGAACACGCGATCACTATGACTCTGCGCACCCTCGATTCGCTGGGTTCGCTCGCAGGCAAGCGCGTCATCGTCCGTTGTGACCTGAACGTCCCTCTGAAGGACGGCGTCATCACGGACGATGGCCGCGTGCGAGCATCCTTGCCCACGCTGAACGCTCTGATCAATCAGGGCGCACGCCTCGTCGTGTGCTCGCACCTCGGTCGCCCCGATGGGGCACCCGACGCGAAGTACAGCCTCGCTCCCGTCGCTCAGCGACTCTCCGAGCTTCTCGGCAAGCCGGTCGCGTTCGCTCTCGACACGGTGGGGGAGTCGGCACAGGATGCCGTCGCCGCCCTCGAAGACGGAGACGTCGCGGTGATCGAGAACCTTCGGTTCAATCCGGGCGAGACGTCGAAGGACGATGCGACGCGGCACGCGTTCGCCGAAGAGCTCGGTCAGCTCGGCGACGCACTGGTCAGCGACGGTTTCGGGGTCGTGCACCGCAAGCAGGCGAGCGTTTACGATCTCGCCGAGATCCTGCCCTCCGCGGCCGGGCTCCTGATCGCGACCGAGCTCGATGTGCTCGACCGACTCACCGAGAAGCCCGAGCGCCCCTACACGGTCGTTCTCGGCGGTTCGAAGGTCAGCGACAAACTCGGTGTGATCTCGCACCTCCTCCCGCGCGTCGACCGCATCCTGGTCGGCGGCGGAATGCTGTTCACGTTCCTTGCCGCGGCCGGCCACAAAGTGGGCGCGAGCCTGCTCGAGGCTGACCAGCTCGAGACCGTGACGCAGTACGTCGCGATCGCGAAGGAACGCGGAGTCGAGCTCGTTCTGCCCACCGATGTCGTCGTGGCGTCGAAGTTCGGCGCCGACGCGGACCACGTTGTGACCGCGGCCGACCAGATCGAGAACACGCCGTTCGGCGCATCCGGTCTGGGGCTCGACATCGGTCCCGAGACGGCGGCGCGATTCGCCGATCTCATCCGTGACAGCAAGACGGTGTTCTGGAACGGCCCGATGGGCGTGTTCGAAATCCCTGCCTTCGCAGAGGGAACCAGGACCGTCGCGCAGGCGCTCACCGAGGTCGACGGACTCAGCGTCGTCGGCGGCGGCGACTCCGCGGCCGCCGTACGGCAGCTCGGATTCACCGACGACCAATTCGGTCACATCTCAACAGGCGGCGGAGCCAGCCTGGAATTCCTCGAGGGCAAAAAGCTCCCCGGACTGGAGGTCCTCGGATGGTCGTAGCACGCGTCCCGTTCATCGCGGGAAACTGGAAGATGAACCTCGACCACCTTCAGGCGGTCGCGTTCGTACAGAAGCTGCACTGGGCGCTCAAGGATGCCAAGCACGACGCGGCGAGCGTCGAGGTCGGCGTGTTTCCGCCGTACACCGACCTGCGCACGGTGCAGACGCTGCTCGACGCCGACAAGATCCCGTTCGCGCTCGGAGCGCAGGACCTGTCCACGCAGGATGCCGGTGCCTACACCGGTGAGATCTCGGGGGCATTCCTCGCCAAGCTGCACTGCGGGTATGTCATCATCGGACACTCCGAGCGCCGTCAGTATCACGCTGAGAGCGACGACGTCGTGGCGGCGAAGGTGCAGGCGGCCCTCCGACACGGCCTCGTGCCCGTGATCTGCGTAGGGGAGACGGCGGAAGACCTTGAGAAGTTCGGCGCCAGCGCCGTCCCCGTCGGCCAGCTCGAGGTCGCCCTCGAGGGTGTTCCGGCGGACGCCGACATCGTCGTGGCATACGAGCCTGTGTGGGCGATCGGCTCCGGCCAGGCGGCCACGCCTGAGCAGGCTCAGGATGTCTGTGCGACTCTTCGCCGAGTCGTCGGCGACAAGCTCGGCGCGGATGCCGCGGCCCGCACGCGCGTGCTGTACGGCGGATCGGTCAAGTCGGGCAACATCGCGAGCTTCATGCGCGAGCCGGACGTCGACGGTGCACTCGTCGGTGGCGCCAGCCTCGTGGTCGATGAATTCGCCGCGATCATCCGCTTCCAGAAGCACGTCGGCGTCTAAGACTGACCCTGAAGGGACGCGTCCTCTGTGGTCGCGTCCCTTCAGCACGTATACTTGGTCCCTGTGCGACCCGCAGGGATCGCGTCGAAAGGCTTCATCCGTGGAAATCCTCCAGTTCGTCATGCAGGTGCTGCTGGGCATCACCAGCCTGCTGCTGACGTTGTTGATCCTGTTGCACAAGGGACGTGGCGGCGGTCTGTCCGACATGTTCGGTGGTGGACTCACCTCGTCCCTCGGTTCGTCGGGATTGGCTGAGCGCAACCTCAACCGCTTCACGGTGATCCTCGCGCTCGCCTGGTTCGTGTCCATTCTCGGGCTCGGCCTCATCACGAAGTTCCAGGGCCTCTGAAATGGCCACAGGAGGAAACGCCATCCGAGGCACGCGTGTCGGTGCAGGTCCCATGGGCGAACAGGATCACGGCTTCCACGCCGACCGGGTCGCTGTGGCGTACTGGGATGCGTTGGGGAACGAGACGGTCCGCTACTTCGCTGCCGGCATTGCCGAAGACGAGATTCCCGAGCTGATCGACTCCCCGCACTCCGGCCTTCCCGCCGGACGCGACAAGGCCAATCCGCCGGCGCTGGCCAAGAACGAGCCGTACAAGACTCATCTCGCCTACGTCAAGGAACGTCGCACGCAGGAAGAGGCTGACGCGCTTCTCGATGACGCCCTCTCGCAGGTACGCGAACGGCGCGGCCAGATCTGACGTCTCACCCCGTGACCAGTCCTCCGTGGACGTGGTCCTCGGGTCGGCTGATTTCGCGGGATCAGTACTCGCCGTCGATGAGCTCCGGCGGCACCTTCTGCGCGGCGGCCTCATCGACGAAGAACACGGTGCGACGGCGGCCTTTGGCGCCGGCAGCCGGCACACTGGCATAGCTGGCGCCGGCGAGGGCCAGACCCAGGGCAGACGCTTTGTCTTCACCCGAGAGGACGAGCCAGACCCGCCGTGACG
>JAHIOK010000008.1 GCA_018895315.1 Actinomycetota bacterium
GACCTGCGGGGTGGGTAGCGGCATCCCGGGATCGATTCGTCCCCGTGGGGCGGGATTGTCACGCCCCACGGGGAAACGTGTGTCCCGGGACGGATGCGTGGGGGAAAGGTGTGTCCCGGGACGGGCTTTCCCGGAGCGGCGCGGAAACGCGGGGACTCAGGACCGGATGGATGCGGCGGCGCTGCGGTAGCGGTCGATGACCAGGTCGACCAGCGACGCCGCGGGCTCGTCGGCATCGAGCAGGGGCCGAGCGACGCGGCTGTCGCCGGCGAGGCGCTGGGCGAGGGTCTGGAAGTATCCGGGAGCGAGGAGGTAGTTGGCCACGATCGGGATGCCGCCGCCCCGCGCGGTGGCGACAGCGACGTCGAGTCGGGGGTCGGCGGCGGCCAGGAAGCCGACCGACACCTCACGCCCGAGCCGCTCGGCGAGCATGGCGCCGACGGACCGGCAGTCGTCGTTGGCGCGCTCATCGCTCGACCCGGCGACGGCGAGAACGACCGGCGCGGCGGCATCCGGATGCAGCTCGGCCAGACGCGCGGCGAGCAGGTCGGCGAGCCGAGGGTCGGGGCCGAGTGCGCCGGTGATCGTCACTCCCGGGCGATGTGCGGTCTGCTCGCGCAGGTCGATGCGCACGTGGTAGCCGGCCGACAACAGCAGCGGCACGATGACGACGGGCCGGTCCGGGTCGATCGCGGCGAGCGAGGCTGCGACATCCGGCTGCTGCACGTCGACGTGTCCGAGACGGACGGTCACTGCGGGGAGGCGTGTGGCGACCGCCTCGACCAGCGCGGCGATCGCGGCCTGACCCGCGGGCGAGTCGGTGCCGTGCGAGATCGCAAGGAGCACGGGAGCCTGCGGCAGAGGTGCGGGGGTGGCGTCCACGACGGCAACGTTACCCGCCGCGATGCGATGGTCCGCGTGCCGGAGAACTGCTGGATGCGGCCGAGAGGCGGGTGCGCGGGCGGTTCGGGCTACACCTGCCCCGAACTGCAGTCGCCGGGCACGCGTTCCGTGCGTTGTGTGTCGGTCAGGCTGCGGACCCGTCGGACGCGCGACTCGCAGCACTCATGCCGGCCTCGAAGCCACGCTCGAAAGCACGTTCCGACCCGCGATCCGCGCCGCGGTCGTGCGGGTGGCGACACCGGTTGCCATCTGCGCCGTCGGTGTGGGACTGGCCGTGGCCGAACCCGTGGCCGTGGCCGAACCCGCGACCGTGACCGAACCCGCGACCGTGGCCGGGACCGAACCCGGGGCCGAATCCGTAGCGGTGCCAGGGGCCTCGCTCGCCGTCGCTGTGATCGTCGTGGTCAGTGCCCGCTCCGGGCCGGAAGCCGCGGTGCAGGTTGGGGGCGAACTCGTCGTACGGACGCGGACCGTGGCCGTCGCGCGGGTCGAAGTCGGCGCCGGGACCGAAGCCCCTGCCGAAACCGGGACCGAACCCGCGACCGGGGCCGAATCCGCGCCGCCGGTCGAAGCCGTGGCGCCCGCTGTGCGGCATCCGGGTGTTCTCGTCCCCGCCGAGTTCGCGAGCGATGGCCTCCAGCGAGGCGGTCATCGCGGCGAATTCTTCGGGAGCGACAGTGGCAGCGACCTTGGCGCGGACCCCGGCGACGACCGCGCCGAGTCGAGCCTGCGCGGCTCGGCCCTCGTCGGTCAGGGTCCAGCGGCCGCCCGACTCTGCGACCCAGCCGCGCTGGGCGAGGGTGCGCAGTCGCTTGCCGCGACGGGCCAGCTTGTCGGCGAGGCCGGGGGCGGTGACGGTGCCGGACAGCGCGTTCAGCAGCATCCAGTCTCGCCGGGTGACGCCCTCGGACGCGAGTGCGGTCTCGAACTCGCGTCCGATGAGGGCATCGACCGTGCGCAGCCAGTAGCCGAGCGGGCGGTCGTGGGTGGTTCCCTCGCCGGAGACCGGCGCGGGTTCGTCTTCAGGAGTGAAGTCGTGGGTGTTCATGGGTAATCCTCTCGTGGGCCGCCTTCTCGGCGGCGGTGTGCAGATACTTGTCATATCGCATGTATATGTAGTGTGACATGTGTTTCTGATTCATGTCAAGTGGCATGTAAATTTGGATCTATGAGCGAATCCGTGCGCGACCCCGCCGATGCCATCGCCGCCGCGCTCGCTCGGTTGCGGGGCCGGCGGATGCCCCGCCCTCCGTGGGAGGATGGCGCGCCCGGGTGGGATCGAGGTGGCACGCGGGGCGAACACGATCACGGCGCTCACAGCCATGGCGGACACGAACACGAAGAGCACGGCATCCGCTCCGGTCGCGGGCGGGGGCCGTGGGGTCCCGAGGGCTTCGGCTCGCGCTCTGCAGATGGCAAGGAACGGGGCATCCCGCCCTGGGCAGCTCACGCCCGGTTCAGTGGTCCGGCCCGCTTACGGTTGCTCGAGGCGCTCGCCGCGGCATCCGATCCCCTGACCGTCAGCGAAGTGGCCGAAGCGATCGGGGTGGATCAACCGCGGGCATCGCGGCTCGTGCAACAGTCGGTCGAGCTGGGAGTCGTGCGACGCGAAGCCGACCCGGATGACGCCCGCCGCACCCGCATCGTCCTCACCGACGAGGGTGCCGGGTTGATCCGCGGGTTCCGCGGGGAGCGCCGCGGAGCGGTCGCATCGGCGCTCGACGGCTTCACCGCTGACGAGCAGGCCGAACTCGCCCGATTGCTCACCAAACTCGCTGAGGCCTGGCCCCGCGCCTGACCTCGCACGGTGTTCGCTGGGTGAGCTGGGTGCGACCCGTGGGTGCGACCGCGCCCGGTGGGGAGGAGATTGCTGTTCGGGAGGATGCTGCGGGCCGAGGCATCCTCCGGTGTTGTAGATCTCCTCCCGGGCCGCAGGCGTGAGCCCCGCTGCGCAGGCGTGAGCCCGCACACGTTCGCCGCCTACAGTGACCCGCTTATGAAGCCAGGCGCGCCTGCGCGGGGAGCTTGACGGCCACGAGCAGCGCGAGTCCGGCGGCGAGCACGATTGCGATGCCGAGGATGCCCCAGTATGTGGCCCCGAACGACACGATGAAGATCGTCCACATTGCCGGCGAGATGAAGCTCGCGACTCGGCCTGTCGTGGCGTAGAGCCCGAAGATCTCGCCCTGCATCCCCTGCGGCGTGACGCGGGCGAGCAATGATCGACTGGATGCCTGAGCCGGTCCGACGAAGGCCGTGAGGAACAGGCCGCAGATCCAGAACACGGCCTTGCCCTGATCGTGCAGGAAGAAGACGGCAAGGGTCATGACGACCAGGCCGCCGAGCGCCGTCATGATCACGGCGCGCGCGCCGAACCGGTCGTCGGCGCGCCCGGCGATGATCGTCGAGACGCCCGCGACGATGTTCGCGGCGATGCCGAAGATCATCACCTCAGTGGCGCTGAAGCCGAACACGACAGCGGCCAGCACGCCGCCGAACGCGAAGACGCCCGCGAGGCCGTCGCGGTACACGGCGCTCGCGACCAGGAACCAGAAGGTCGGGCGGTGCGCGCGGAACAGAGCGACGACGTCCCCCACGAGCACCACGTAACTGCGGAAGAACCCGACGCGCACGGCGTCCGGTCGCGCGGGCGTCTCGGGGACGTTGAGGAAGAGGGGTATGGAGAACACGATCGTCCAGATGCCACACCCGACCGCGATCAGGCGGTACGCCATTCCGTCGGAGGTGTCCATGCCGAACCAGTCGGCGAACGTGAGGGCGACGACCAGGGTCAATGCGACGATGCCGCCGATGTAGCCGAGACCCCAGCCGAGTCCGCTCACTTTGCCGATCGTCCGCGGTGTCGAGACCTGCACGAGCATGGCGTTGTAGTTGGCCCCCGCGATCTCGGACACGACGGCGCCC
>JAHIOK010000098.1 GCA_018895315.1 Actinomycetota bacterium
CGCTCAGCCCGGCCCACATGTCCGTTGACAATCGCATCATGGCGCAGGCCTTCGACATCTCGTCGTACAAGATCGCCCTCGACGAGCTGCTGGTCTCCTCCGGTGTCGAACTGCTCTTCCATGCCTCGGTGCAAGGCGTCGTCATGGCCGACGACGCCACGATCGACGGGGTCGTCGTGGAGTCGAAGTCGGGGGCGGCGGTCGTACGCGGCCGGATGTTCGTCGACGGCTCCGGCGATGCCGACCTGGCGGCATGGGCGGGCGCGACGTTCGAGCGATCCGAGCACCTGCTCTATCCCTCGCTGATGTTCCGCATCAACGGAGTTCATCCCGACGAGGCCGGTGAGGCGTGGCGCACGATCCGCCTTCTGATGGAGGAAGCCGAGGAATCCGGCACCCATCGGTTCCCCCGCAAGAAGCCGATCGTGCGCCCCCAGCGCAATCCGCTGGAGTGGCGCTCGAATCTCACCCAACTCTCGAACGAGGATGGCTCTGCGGTCGACGGCACCGACGTACGCCAGCTGACCCGCGGCGAGCTGCAGGGCCGCAGGCAGGTGCAGGAGACGTTCGAATTCATTCGCGCGGTCACCCCCGGGTTCCAGGATTCGTACATCGTCGACATCGCGCCGCAGATCGGCATTCGCGAGACCCGCCGCATCACGGGTGCATACAGCCTCACGGAGGAAGACGTGCTCGGATGCGCAGACTTCGACGATTCGATCGGCGTCAACGGATGGCCGGTCGAAGCCCACGTGCAGGGCGATGTCGAGTTCCGGTTCGCTCCGGCCGACTCACGGGGCTACAACCAGCTCCCGTATCGGATGCTGCTACCCGACACGGTCGGCAACCTCCTCGTCGTCGGTCGGTGCGCGTCCATGACGCAAGGCGGGCAGTCCTCGGGGCGGGTCACGGGCCCGTGCTTCGCGATGGGTCAGGCGGCCGGAACCGCGGCAAGTCTCGCGCTCTCCGGGGACACAGCGCTGGCCGACATCGATGTGGCGACGCTGCAGCGCCGACTCGAGGACGACGGCGTCTTCCTCGGGGGCCCGAGCGCACGCAGGGAGCCCGCGCCGCCCGGATGACGGGCGCCGGAACGCACCGCACGTAGGCTGAATGTCGTCGCGATCGGAGCACCCTTGGAGTCCACCAACTTCACCTACGTCATCAAGCAGGTCGAACTTGCACTGCGCCCGTATTTCAACGAAGTCTGTGTGAGCGCCGGTCTCACGCCCGCGCAGTACACGGCGCTCACGGTTCTCGAGCGACGCCCTGGGCTCACGAGCTCAGAGCTGGCCCGCCGTTCTTTCGTGCGCGCGCAGACCATGGCGGCGACCATCGAGCCGCTGCTCGCTGATGGTCTCGTCCGACGTGAACAGGATCCGACCCACCGGCGGCGCATGCTGTTGGATCTGACTCCCCTCGGCGCGGAGCGCCTCAAGGCCGTCGCCCCGCGCATCCGAGCCGTCGAAAACCTCATCGTGGCCGAGCTCGACGAAGATGCACGGCAGAACTTCGCACGCTACCTGCGCAGCGCGCGGCACTCGCTCGACACCTCCGGCCCACGCCCCAGCGGGCGCAAGCGCGCCACGGACTGACCGCCCTCGCATACCGTTGCATCGACGGTAGTCGATATTGACAGTGATCGATAGATGCCTTGATACTTGGCATCGACGCTCATCGATATCTTGGAGGTTTCGTCGTGACACTGCTGGATCTGACTCCCCGCACAGCGACCGGAGATCGGCTCGCGACGCAACCCGTGGTGATCATCGGCGCGGGACCGATCGGTCTCGCGGCAGCTGCGAACCTCGTCGAGCGAGGCATCGACTTCATCATCCTCGAGGCCAGCGGCCAGGTTGCGGCATCCGTCCGGCTCTGGGGTCACACCCGACTTTTCTCCCCATGGCGGCACCTCATCGACCCGGCCGCGCAGCGACTCCTCGAGGCCACCGGCTGGGCGGCGCCCAACCCGAACGTCGCCCCCACCGGAGCCGAACTGGTCGCCGACTACCTCGTCCCTCTTGCCGGGCTCGAGCAGATCACCTCACGGATCCGGTTCGGGGAGACCGTGGTCGCGGTGACCCGCGAGGGGATGGACCGCACCCGCACCGCCGGTCGCGCCCAGGCTCCGTTCCTGCTGCGACTGCAGCACGCAGACGGCATGGTCGAGGACATCACCGGGCGGGCGGTGATCGATGCCTCCGGCACCTACACAACCCCGAACCCACTCGCCTCGTCGGGCTTGGCCCCGATCGGCGCGGACGCCGTCACGGACAGCATCGTGCATGCGCTTCCCGACGTGCTGGGCGCTGACCGAGCGCGGTTCACCGGTCGGCACACCACGGTGGTCGGCGCCGGACATTCCGCGGCGAACACGCTGATCGCCCTGGCACGCCTGGCGCGGGAAGAGCCGGGCACGCGGGTCAGTTGGCTGATCCGCAACGCCTCCGCCGTGCGCGTGTCCTCCTCAACCGGGGACGAGCTGGAAGGACGCGCGCAGCTCGGCTCGCGCGTTGACCGGCTCGTCGCCCGAGAGGAGGTCGAGCTGGTGGATGGGTTCGAGATCTCCCGCATCGTGGCCGAAGAGTCAGGTATCACCTTGCACGGGACCCGCCGCGGCGATCCGGCGCAGCACGTCACGGACGTGGTGGTGAACGCGACAGGGTTCCGCCCGAACCTGGACATGCTCCGCGAGATCCGCCTCGACCTTGATGACATCGTCGAGGCGCCGCGGCGGTTGGCGCCTTTGATCGACCCGAACGTGCACTCCTGCGGGACGGTCGAACCGCACGGGTTCCGCGAGCTCACCCACCCGGAATCGGGGTTCTTCCTCGTCGGGATGAAGTCGTACGGCCGCGCGCCCACGTTCCTGCTCGCCACCGGATACGAGCAGGTCCGCTCCATCACGGCCTGGCTGGACGGCGACATGCGTGCCGCATCGAACGTCGAACTGACACTGCCCGCCACGGGGGTCTGTTCGACCGATATCGGCGGAGGAGGCTCCTGCTGCTCATGACCGGCATCAGGCCGATGACCGTCGGAGACTGGCCGCAGGTCGAAGAGATCCTCGCAGCTGGAATCGCCGCAGGTGAAGCCACCTTCGAGACCACCACCCCCACCTGGGAGCAGTTCAACGCGGACAAGAACA
>JAHIOK010000099.1 GCA_018895315.1 Actinomycetota bacterium
CGAGAAGCGGAGCCAGCACGGCCAGCAGAGGGATCAGCAGGAAGTCGAGCGATGATTCCACGTGGCTCAGCGTAACGATGCGCCGCGGTGCCCCTGTTCCGGGTGTGCGGAGGCGTCAGAGGCCGTGCGCGGTGAGCCAGGACAGGAAGTCGGGGATCGCGAGGTAGGCGATCGAGCCGTGATCGGCGATCGAGACCGTCGCATACGTCACGTCGAGACCCAGGGCGCGCTCATGCGCGACGAACGCGGTGGTATCGGTCGGCACCACGAGTTGGTCGGAGAGTCCCTGCGCGATGAACAGCGGCGCGTCGAAAGCCGAGGCTCCGGCGGAATTCTGCACCAGAAGATCGGCCCAGGGGGCGGTCGTCGTGGGGTCCACGCGAGTGAAGGCGCCGACGACGGACCCACCGATGGCATGCAGCTCGGGGATGTTCGTCAGCAGGCAGAGCGCGTTCATCTTCGGCTGGATCTCGACCGCCTGCGGGGTCAGGATCGTCGCCAGCGCGGTTCCCGGCACCGATTCGTATACCTCGGAGAAGGCGGAGAACGCGTATGACCCGATCGTGACGCCGCTGATGTCGTCGAGATGCGCCGACATCAGCGCGGTCAGGTCGGCCGCAGACGCCGCCGCGGCAACCGCTTCGATGCGCAGCCCGGGGGCGTAGGTCGCCGCATCCTGTGCGGCGAACAGCACCGCCTGACCGCCTTGCGAATGCCCCCACAGGATGACCCGGTCGCTCGCGCAGGCCGGTGGAGCGGTACATGATGCGCCATGCCCTGGCCGCAAGGGGCACCCCGATGAGCTCCTGACTCTTCACGGTCGATCCGGGGGCGCCGTCGAGGGCTCCGGTGGGCTGCGCGTAGAAGTCCGCGATCGAGGGGCGTTCGAGGGCATCGCCCACGATGCGCGCCTCCTCTGCGGCGACCACGGCGCCGAGAACCGCGAGCATGAGCGCGAAGAATCCGATCGCCCAGCGTCGACCGATGGCGCGCGCGGCGGGCTCAGCCATGGTGGCCGGTCAGGGCGTCGGGAGCAGGAGTTGCCGCGGCCTCCTCGGCCGCGGCCCTTGCGTCGTCGGCCGCGGCCCTCGCGTCGTCGGCCGCCGTCCTCGCCCACACGGCCGCCTCCTCGCGCGCGGCCGCGAAGGCGTCGGCAGCCGCGGTGGCGGATGCTGCGTCGTGCTCGACGCGGGCCAGGTCGGCGCGTAA
The DNA here is from genome assembly GCA_018895315.1 of Actinomycetota bacterium. GTDB lineage: Bacteria > Actinomycetota > Actinomycetes > Actinomycetales > Microbacteriaceae > Microbacterium. Next base: position 1,210 of record JAHIOK010000099.1, read on the forward strand.
CTCTTCAGCACGCTCTCGCAAGCGGTCCACGCGCTCGCGCGATTCCGACAGGACCGAGTCCGCTCGCATGAGCTCCCGCTGCGCCGTGGAGGCCGCGCGCGCGGACTCGCGCGCACGCCGCTCCGCCGCTTTCCTGGTCCGCCGCACCGCGAGCTCGTCGCGCGACGCGGGTGGGGTGGCCGATGGCGAACCCGCGACAACCCCGTCGAGTTCTACGAGGCCCGACCCCCCGACCTGCAGTCCGCGCACGAGTCGGCCGGTCATGACGGCGCCGGCGGCCCCGGCGTCGATGACAGCCGCATTCAGGGTCTTCTCGATGTCATCGCGCGCCGCGCTGCTGACCGTGACACCTCGGTCGGATGCGAGAACGACCGCCTGCCGCGCAAGAGCCGTGACGAGCGCCCGCCGTTGCCGGCCGAGACGTGAGAGCTCGGCCGCGTCGAGATCGTCCTGCGCTTCGCGGAGAGCGCGGGAGAGGTCGAGCGCCTCGGCGAGCTCTCCGCCGCCGGCGAGCAGGTTGACCGCCCACGCCGAGACCGACGGCTTGCGCAGTGCAGTGAGCGCCCGAGCCAGGGCGGAATCGGATGCCGCGGCCCAGGCATTGCGCGCCGCGGTGAACTCCGCCGGCGGGAGGGCGTACAGCTCGTCCGCAAGCTGGTCGAGGCGTGCCGCATCCGGAGCTGGCGTGGTGGCAGAGACGCCGGGCTTCTCGGCCGGGCCGCCATCAGCCGGCTCGTTCGCGTGGGAGTCCTGCGTCACGGGCTCATTCTCGCCCGACACCGGGCTGAGCGCGAGGTTTTCACGCCTCGTCGCCACGAGCTGCGGTGAGCGCCCGCGCGGCTAGATGTACTCGGCTTTTAGGTTGGTGACAGTCGGCTGATGGGTGTGCCGTTGATGGCTGAGTGGTGGCGGTGGGTGTTGTAGTTTTCGATCCA